>NZ_FR885313.1:0-14325 GCF_000436315.1 Parabacteroides sp. CAG:2
CGCGTGAGCCGATGCCACTATACGTGTGAGCCTGCGCCACTACTGGTGCGAAATCGGCCCATTTATACTACTTTTCCGTGATATAATTGACAACCCAACTACCCACTTCTTTCGTTCCATATTTCGCTCCACCTTCCACTTGGATTTCCGGCGTACGGACATTCGCATCGAGGGAAGCGTCTACGGCTTCACGGATCAAGGCTCCCTCTTCTTTGAGGTCGAAATACTCGAATAACATCGCTACTGAAAGAATTTGCGCCAAGGGGTTCGCAATATTCAGCCCTTTCGCCTGCGGCCAAGAGCCATGAATCGGCTCGAAAACCGGCGTGCTCTCTCCGGTAGAAGCGGAAGGCAGCAAGCCCATAGAGCCGCTGATGCAAGAACCCTCATCCGTCAAGATATCACCAAACGTATTCTCGGTTACCATCACGTCGAAGAATTTCGGCTCTTGGATCATACGCATAGCGGCGTTGTCCACATACATATAGTCTGTCGTTACTTCCGGATAGCTAGGAGCCATCTCTTGAGCGATCTGGCGCCATAGACGGGAAGAGGCAAGTACGTTCGCCTTGTCAACAACCGTCAGGTGCTTATTCCGTTTCATCGCATACTCGAAGCCCACTTTCAAGATACGCTCGATTTCCGGGCGGGTATACATATTCGTATCGTATGCCTTATCGTTGTCTTGATATTTCTCACCGAAATACATACCACCGGTCAACTCACGGATACATAAGAAATCCGCGCCATCCACCAATTCGGCACGCAACGGCGATTTATGCAATAGGCATTTGAAGGTCTGCACCGGACGGATATTAGCGAACAGGCCCAACTTCTTACGCATCGCCAAAAGACCTTGCTCCGGACGTACTTTCGCTGTCGGATCATTATCAAACTTAGGATCGCCCACGGCCGAGAAAAGAACAGCGTCGGCATCCTTACAAATCCGATAGGTCTCCTCCGGGAAAGGATCACCTACCTTATCGATCGCGTCAGCGCCACAAAGGGCATACTCATAGTGAACCTCATGTCCAAATTTCTCACAAACGGCACTCATTACTTCCACGCCTTGCACGGAAATCTCTGGTCCGATCCCGTCTCCGGGAAGTACTGCTATATTCAGTTTCATCGTAAATGTTTGTTATTATTCTCTGTTAAAATGTACATACTTAGGCTCCGTGGGGAAATACGTGTCATCATCCCACAGGGTACTTGTAATCATCAAGTCGGCGCTATAACGGTTACAAGCGATAGGTACGTTATGAACACGGCACTGGCGAAGCAACATCTGGATGTCGGCCTCGTGCGGTTGCGGATTCAAGTCGTCTATCAAAAAGACCGCCAAATCGATCTCCTTACGGACAACCATAGCGGCAATCTCAGCATCGCCTCCCATCGGACCGGAATGCATGCAAGCAATATCCGCGTTCACCCCTTTTTCCTCGAGAGCTTTACGAACCAAATTTCCGGTCGTACCCGTACAAACAATATGGTGGTGAGACAAGAACTCAGCGTTATGTACCGCCCATTCTACCATTTCCGCCTTACGATTGTCGTGCGCTACAAGCGCGATAGTCAACTTTTTCATACCCTTTACCTTTTTAATTATTAATCCTCTATCTTGTTCAGCATCTTCAATGTCGCCTTGATCGCCGCCTCGGTCTGATCAGCGTCCAGACCACGAGTCTTGAAATCGACCCCAGCATAATTCCAGCTGATGACCGTCTGCACGAACGCATCCGTACGTCCTCCCGGCGGGATGGATACCGAATAGTTCGTCAACATCGGGAACGGGCGGTTCAAACGGGAATAAATCCGGCGTAAGGCACGAACGAAAGCGTCGTATTGTCCATCACCGGAAGCCGATTCCTCGTAAGCCTCGCCATTGATCTCGATCTTCAAGGTAGCCACCGGTTTCAACCCTTGGGCCAAGGATAAGGAATAGTTCAAGATCCGGATTTTCTGATCCTCCAGCGCATTATCATGATGAAGCACATCGCTGATAATATAAGGAAGATCCTCCGGGGTAACCATTTCTTTCTTATCCCCTAACTCAATGATCCGTTCCGTAACCTTACGCATCGAGCCCTCATCCATGTCGATACCGAGCGCTTCCAGATTCTTGCGGATATTCGCTTTTCCGGAGGTCTTGCCCAAGGCGTACTCGCGAACCCGTCCGAAACGTTCAGGAAGCAAGTCGTTGCAATACAAGTTATTCTTGCTATCACCGTCTGCGTGAACACCGGCGCACTGCGTAAACACATGCTCTCCGATGATCGGCTTATTGGGCGGGATATGCACCCCGGAGTAGGTCTCAACCAAACGGCTAGCCTTGTTTATCTTTTCCTCCCTCAAGCTCGTCTCCTCTCCCAACTGGTCCTTGATAACGGCAAGTACGCTACTCAAAGGAGCGTTACCCGCACGCTCTCCCAAACCGTTCACGGTCGTATGGATTCCCTTGATACCCGCACGGATGGCGGAATATACATTCGCTACGGCAAGATCATAGTCGTTATGCGCATGGAAGTCAAACCGTAAATCAGGGTAACGGTCCACCATCATCTTGCAATACTCGTAGGTATTTCCGGGATTCAAGACTCCCAAGGTATCCGGGAGCATGAAACGGCAGATCGGAAGTCCTTTCAACGCATCGATTACCAAGAATACGTAATCCGGGGAATGCTTGATACCGTTCGACCAGTCCTCCAAATAGATATTCACGTCGATCTTCCGTTTCGCCGCTTCCAATACGACCGTACGAATATCGTCAACGTGTTGCTCGGGAGTCTTTCGAAGCTGTTCGGTGACATGCTTATAAGAGCCCTTGCAAAGCAAGTTCACGACACGGCAACCTGCGGATTCAATCCAGTCGAGAGAGACCGTACCATCCACGAAACCCAAGACCTCCAATTTGTCTAGGTTTCCGGAACGGGCGGCCCAAGCGGCTACACGCTTCACGGCCTCAAACTCTCCGTCCGACACACGGGCGGAGGCGATCTCCACCCGGTTCACGCCTAAGTCGCTCAGCAGCACTTGCGCTATGCTGAGCTTCTCGTGAGCGGCGAAGGAGACGCCCGAAGTTTGCTCCCCATCTCTGAGGGTTGTATCCATTATTTCTATCATAATCAGCGTGCTGCCTCGAAGGCTTCTATCTTTGATTTATTTGCCAGTAAATAGTCGATATCGTCCAATCCGTTGATCAGGCAATCCTTTTTATAGGCGTTGATCTCGAAATGCTCGCTTTTGCCCGTAGCCTTGTTCGTGATCGTTTGCTCCGGTAGATTTACCTCGACCTCAGTTTTCGGGTCCTTGTAAATCGAATCGAACAATTCAGCGAGGAACTCTTCAGTCACAACAACCGGCAGCACGAAGTTGTTCAACTCGTTGTTTTTATGGATATCGGCGAAGAAACTGGAGACCACGACACGGAAACCGTAATCGGCGATCGCCCAAGCCGCATGCTCACGGCTGGAACCGGAACCGAAGTTCTTTCCCGCTACCAATATCTTTCCGCTATACGTAGGATCGTTCAAGACGAATGATTCGATCTTATTACCTTCCTTATCATATCGCCAATCCCGGAATAAGTTCTCGCCGAACCCTTCCTTGGTAGTCGCTTTCAGAAAGCGGGCTGGGATAATCTGGTCGGTATCCACGTTCTCTAAAGGAAGAGGTACGCAAGTGCTTGTGATTATATTGAATTTTGTTTTCATCTTATGCTACTTTATTAGATTAGTCTTTACATCAGTTCTCTCGGGTCCGTGATCTTACCTGTCACAGCGGCGGCGGCGGCCACAAGCGGCCCCGCCAAGATGGTGCGAGCACCCGGTCCTTGGCGGCCCTCGAAATTACGGTTGGAAGTGGAGACCGCATATTTACCCGCCGGAACCTTATCCTCATTCATCGCCAGACAAGCGGAACATCCCGGTTGACGAAGGACGAAGCCGGCCTCGGCCAAAACCTTGTCGATCCCCTCGGCACGAATCTCCCGTTCTACCTGCCAACTGCCGGGAACCAGCCAAACCGTTACATCATCCGCTTTCTTCTTTCCTTTCACCAAAGAGGCGAAAGCACGGAAATCCTCGATACGGCCATTCGTACAGCTACCTAAAAAGACATAATCCACTTTCTTACCCAACATAGACTCGCCTGCCTTGAAGCCCATATAATCCAAAGACTTCTTATAAGAGATACGGCCTGCCTCGGGCACGCTTTCTAAGGAGGGGATATCTTTGCTGATACTCATACCCATGCCCGGGTTCGTACCGTACGTAACCATCGGGTCGATATCCTCGGCGTGGAAAACGATCTCCTTATCGAACTTAGCGTCCGGATCACTATATAGCTGACGCCACTCGCTCACCTTCCGCTCCCATTCCTCGCCTCTTGGGGCAAACTCACGGTCTTTCAAATAATCGAAAGTAACATCATCCGGAGCGATCATACCGCCACGGGCACCCATCTCGATCGAAAGGTTACAGATCGTCAGACGTTCCTCCATGGTCGTATTACGAATCGCCTCGCCAGCGTACTCTACGAAATAGCCCGTAGCACCGCTGGTACTCATCTTACTAATAATGTATAAAGCAAAGTCCTTCGCCGTAACGCCCGGTTTGCGTACACCATCGATCGTGATACGCATCGTTTTCGGCTTACGCTGCATGATACATTGGGTAGCCAAGGTCATCTCCACCTCGCTCGTACCGATACCGAAGGCGATAGCGCCCATGGCACCGTGCGTAGAAGTATGGGAGTCACCACAAACGATCGTCATACCCGGCTGCGTCAAGCCTGTCTCCGGACCTACCACATGGATGATACCATTCTTCGGATGTTGAAGACCGTAATACGTCAAGCCGAAATACTTCGCATTCTCTTCCAAGGTATCCACTTGATTCTTGGATATAGGGTCCTCGATAGGCTTATCTTGGTTCAATGTCGGGATATTGTGGTCCGGCATACAAGTGATTTGCGCGGGACGGAAGGGCTTCAATCCACGTGCACGTAATCCGGCGAAAGCCTGCGGGCTAGTCACCTCATGACAATACAGACGGTCGATATACAATTGTATGGTTCCGTCGGGCAACGTGTCCACCACGTGTTTGTCCCAGATTTTCTCAAATAATGTCTTGCTCATTGTCTTGTCTATTTTTAGTCTACTATAAACTTATTGATGGCGTCCACGAAAGCCTCCACGGAAGCGGCGATAATATCGGTATTCGCAGAGAACCCATAATAGGTAGCCCCGTTATACTCTACCTGCATATGCACCTTGCCCGTATCATCGCTACCTTTATTAATGGCTTGAATCAAGAATTCCTGAATCGTCATGTCACTATTACTAATCGCTTTTTTCACCGCCTTGATGCCTGCGTCAACCGGACCGTTACCAGCCGCGGCCTCGTATTTTCTTACTCCCGACAAATTTAAACAAATACTTGCGACTGATTGTACTCCAACGCCACTAGTTACCTGTAAATATTCCAATTTAATACGGTGGGTGGCCGTACGATCCTTTCCGACCAACATCAAAACATCATCATCATTAATATCTTTCTTACGATCGGCCAGTTTCAAGAACTCATCATACACCTTGTCCAATTTCTCCTGCTCCAGATCCACACCTAAAACATGCAAGCGATGCTTCAACGCCGCACGACCGCTACGAGCAGTCAATACGATTGCATTATCATCAATACCCACATCCTTCGGATCGATGATCTCGTAGGTTTGCGCATTCTTCAAAACGCCATCTTGGTGGATACCGGAGGAGTGAGCGAATGCGTTACGTCCGACAATAGCCTTATTCGGTTGTACCGGCATATTCATCAAGCTAGAAACCATACGGCTCGTACTATAGATCTTATTCGTCGTGATATTGGTGATGATATCACGTTCTTTATGGCTCTTGAAAACCATGGCGACTTCTTCCAATGACGTGTTACCCGCACGCTCACCGATGCCGTTTATGGTTACCTCCACCTGACGGGCTCCGTTCAACACGCCTTGTACGGTATTCGCGGTAGCCATGCCCAAGTCATTATGGCAATGGGTGGACAAGATCGCATTATGTACGCCATCCACATGTTCCATCAGATACTTAATCTTCGCCCCGTACTCATCCGGCAAGCAATATCCTGTCGTATCCGGGATATTCACTACGGTAGCCCCGGCCTTGATCACGGCCTCCACGACACGGGCTAGATATTCATTATCCGTACGCCCGGCATCCTCACAGTAGAATTCTACGTCCTCCACGTACTTTTTAGCGTATTTCGTGGCGGCGATCGCACGCTCTATAATCTCCTCTCTCGTGGAGTTAAACTTGTATTTGATATGAGAATCAGAAGTACCGATACCCGTATGAATACGTCCTCGCTTAGCGAATCTCAACGCCTCAGCTGCCACGTCGATATCTTTCTCCACCGCACGGGTCAAGGCACAGATGGTCGGCCAAGTCACGGCCTTTGAGATCTCAACCACACTCTTAAAATCCCCGGGACTGGAGACAGGGAAACCAGCCTCGATCACATCAACACCTAGCTGTTCCAACGCCTTAGCTACTTGAATCTTTTCCACTGTATTCAACTGGCATCCCGGAACCTGTTCACCATCACGTAAGGTGGTGTCGAAAATAAATAATCTGTCTGACATAATCTTATATTCTTAATTTACTAATATCCTATACTAACTAAAAAAGCCTCTCTCACAAGGAAGTGAGAAAGGCTCTTTCATCTATCGTAATGCCCGCAAAGCATACAGTCTCACTTCCTATCCCGTTCCCAGAGTAGAATAATGTTTAGAGAAATAATGAGACTATTTTGCAAGTTGCGTGTCATTGTTCTTGTCTTTATTGTTTTTGTTTGAACGTTGCAAAGATACGGCCTTTTTTGATACCACCAAATATAATTCGAAGTTTTTTACAGGATATTTCTTATAAAACGTAAGATAAACAATTACATCTGTTACTAAATAACACTACCCATCGTTGGGTCGTAACGATGGGCAGTATAAGCTGCTTACGTTGCCCATCATAAAGGCCTTATGATGGGCAGTGTTATGAAATATGTGAGACAGCTCATTTTAACGAGCTACGATCTTCTTCACGAACAAGAGCAGCGTATTACCAGATAACATCAAGGAACGCAATACTGTTTTATTCTTAGGCAAGGTAAGC
This sequence comes from Parabacteroides sp. CAG:2, assembly GCF_000436315.1. Lineage (NCBI taxonomy): Bacteria > Pseudomonadati > Bacteroidota > Bacteroidia > Bacteroidales > Tannerellaceae > Parabacteroides > Parabacteroides sp. CAG:2. Next base: position 7,178 of record NZ_FR885313.1, read on the forward strand.
TTCTCTACCTTATTGAGGAGATGAGACGGGGCATGCCCCGCCCCGCCTCTACAACTGGGTAATAAGTTAATCCTATAGACCTACTTTTTTCCTTACCAAATATCTTATTACATGGAAATTATTCCATACATTTGCCACAGTACTAATTAATAACGATTACGACTATGACAAAATTAAGCAACATCCCCGCCAAGGAAACTACAGCCAAGACCGCAAAAACACGTAAGGCCAAGAACGGACCCGCAAAGCTCAAGTGGGATCCTACCAAGCCGATGCAATTCACCCAAGAAGAGATCTGGGAACATATCCATGAGATTGAGAAGGGACCGTTCTATCCTATTGAAGAAGTACATCAAAGAATAAGATCATGGATGGACAACTATCAAGGAAAAAAGTAATCGGTTCTCCCATTTACGAGGAAAGCCTTGAGAGGACTTTCGTGGAAGGCATAGAACGATTCGGTATGTTCCAAGCCCGGAAATATCTTGAGCATATATTGAATACAGTCGAGAAACTAGAAAACGACTATCCTTATTACCCCGAATGCCGACACCTAACCACGAAAAGCCGCATGTACCGGAACATCATCCTAGATTCACACCTTATCATCTACCGCATCACCGAGGAACGGATCGAGGTGCTGGACATCTTCCATTCCGCATCCAGCATGCGAAAGATCAAGAAAACAAAGAATATCCACATCGAATAACACAAAGAAAGGCGAGCCACCCGTAAGTGACCCGCCTCTTTTTGCTGATATATAAGGATTAAGATTGGATTAGTTGTTCTCCGGACGAAGCTTGCGTACAGTAACAGCTGTCTGCCACATCTCGCTCTCGCGCAATGCCTTCAATTCAGCCTCCAATTTCTCACGATAATCCGGCTTAGAGTTTGAGTCGATAGAGATCTGAGCCTCGTTACCGCATTTTACGTTCGCGTACAATTTCTCGACAACCGGCTTGATTGCGTCGTGGAACGGACCCATCCAGTCCAAAGCGCCACGCTGGGCGGTAGTAGAGCAGTTCGCGTACATCCAGTCCATACCATTCTTGGCGAATAAAGGCATCAAGGATTGAGTCAACTCCTCGACCGTCTCGTTGAAAGCCTCAGAAGGAGTGTGTCCATTCTCGCGCAATACCTCATACTGGGCCAACAACAAACCTTGGATAGCACCCATCAAAGAACCACGCTCACCAGTCAAGTCGGAAGTAGCCTCACGGATGAAAGTCGTCTCGAACAAATAACCGGAACCGATACCGATACCCAACGCCAACGTACGATCCATTGCCTTGCCGGTAGCGTCTTGATAGATAGCGAAAGAAGAGTTCAAGCCACGCCCCTCAAGGAACATGGAACGCAAAGACGTACCAGACCCCTTCGGAGCGACCATGATCACGTCAATATCCGCAGGAGGAACAACACCTGTACGATCGTTCCAAGTGATCGCGAAGCCATGAGAGAAATACAGGGCCTTGCCAGCTGTCAAATAAGGCTTCATCGTAGGCCATACAGACATTACGGCAGCGTCGGACAATAAGCACATGATGATCGTGGCCTTGTCGCAAGCCTCCTCGATACCGAACAGAGTCTCACCCGGAACCCATCCGTCCTCAACCGCTTTCTCGTAAGTCTTACCTTGGCGCTGACCAACGATTACGTTGAAGCCATTGTCACGAAGGTTCAATGACTGTCCCGGTCCCTGTACGCCATAGCCGATAACAGCGATTGTCTCATCTTTTAATATCTCTCTTGCCTTTTCCAACGGAAATTCCTCGCGGGTCATTACATTCTCTACAACACCGCCAAAATTCATTTGTGCCATTTTCTTTTTAACTATTAATGTTTAAAAACCTATTTATGTATCTCTTTTATTATCTCCAAGTAACCGCCGCACGACAGATCGCCTTTCCCTCATGGCAAATAGCCATGTCTTGCTTATCGGGAGCGGACTCCGCCTTATGAAGCGTAAGCGGCATACCTTGTTTACCCTCGGATTGGTAGGCGATCTCCAGACGGCCGATCTCACGGGTCTTGAACTGGTCGATATCGAACAAATCCAGCAGGTGCTCAATATACTTCACGCTATTGAAGTGACCGTTGATATCCAAGTCGCTGTATTTGATCGAATACGGGATTCCCTCCGCCTTATTCTCCGCCGACATGATCTTGCCCGGCTTCTCGATCGGGCACGGACGCTCGTCGATATATTTGCCCAATGCCTCTATATCCAATAAGGTAGGACGGCGGGTCTCCACGTCGATAGCCGCCCAAATAGAACGGGCGAATCCAAAGGTTTTCCCATTCTCATCCGCCAGCTCAAAACAACGGCTGGTGAAAAGACGTCCGACCTCATCGATCCAAGTGTATAAATTAATCTTATCGAAGGCGGTAGGATATTCCTTCATCTCGATAGCCAGACGGGACAACACCCAAGCCGTATGACGCTCCGACATATCATTGAAACCGAACCCACGCTCTCCGGCATGGCTGGAAGCGGCGTGAATCAAATAGTTACCAATCATAGGGAGCGTTACACGTCCCCTAAAATCCATCAAATATGGCTCCGCCACGAAATGAAATAATCCTACTTTCTCCATATCTTATTATTGTTGCTTTTCCTGTAACTTTCGCTCCATATCGGCCAACATATCGCTCAAGCGCTCCACCTTGCTCTTCGTGATAGCCACACGTCCGGAGCGGATGAATTGCAGGACACCGATCGTCTCGCTCAACTCATTGAACAAGGCCTGTGTCTCGTCATAGTGGCCACTCTTCTCCAATACCACGCAGGTCTCGTTCATCTCCAAGATACGGGCGTTGTATTTACGGATCAATCCCTCCACGGTTCCCATCTTGATGAAAAGCTCGGTACTTAGCTTATAAAGAGCGATCTCTTGATAAACCAGATCCTCATCCGTATTATAATAAGCCTTCAAGATATCCACACGTTTATCGATCTGTTTCACCACCTTATCGATCATATCCTCATCGGCGAATGTCGTGATCGTAAACTTATGGATGCCCTTGATAGCGGACGGAGAGACGGACAGAGTCTCGATGTTCAGCTGTCGGCGTGTAAAGATAATCGTTATCTGGTTCAAAAGACCTACGATATTCTCTGAAAAGATAATAACGGTATATAATTTCTTTGTTGTCATAGCTTCATCTCCTCCTTATTTCTCGTCTCCCATAATCATGTTTGTCACGCTTCCCCCGGCAGGAACCATCGGATACACCATTCCGCAAGTCTCCACGTTAGCGACCAACACGTAAGCGCCGTCGTGGTTTAGCATCTCGGCGATAGCGTCGTCCAATTCCTCCCGCTTTTCAACGGCACGGCTGGCGATACCATAGGCTTTAGCGATCGCCACGAAATCCGGATTCTCCATGATGGTGTTTGAATAACGCTCGTGGAAGAACAATTCTTGCCACTGACGTACCATACCTAAGAAGTTATTATTAAGAATAATAATCTTCACGTTCAGTTTCTCCTGCATGATGGTACCCAATTCCTGAATCGTCATCTGCATACCCCCATCACCGGTAAAGAAGCAGACCGTACGGTCTGGAGCCCCGAACTTAGCGCCCATAGCGGCCGGCAGACCAAATCCCATCGTACCTAAACCACCGGAAGTCACCACGCTACGGGTTTGTTTATATTTGAAATAGCGGACGCCCATCATCTGGTTCTGCCCAACGTCGGTCACCAATACAGCGTCGTTACCGGTCGCCTCGGAAACCTTACGGACTACCTCGCCCATTTTCAGTTGACCCTCGGTCGGATACAATTCCTTCTCGATTACCTTATCGTATTCCTCTTTCTCGTCCCGATCGAACTCGGCATTCCATTCCGGGCGTTTACGTTCTTCCAACAACGCCGTGATCATCGGTATCGTGTGCTTGGCATTCCCCAGCACCTTTACGTCCACGGCAACATTCTTGCCGATTTCCGAGTTGTCGATATCCAGATGGATAATCTTGGCTTGCTTAGCGTATGTCTTTAAATCGCCAGTCACACGGTCGTCGAAACGCATACCGATAGCGATCAATACATCACACTCATTCGTTTTCCGGTTCGGCCCTACGTTTCCATGCATGCCGAGCATTCCCTTGTTCAATGGGAAATCGGTTGGCAACGCAGATAAGCCCAATACCGTAGATCCGGCAGGTATATCATTCTTTTGGAGAAACGCTTTCAATTCCTCTTCTGCACCGCCTAACAATACTCCCTGCCCGACCAGACAGAAGGGTTTCTTCGCCTCATTGATTAAATCGGCGGCGGCCTTGATACGATCCTTATTGATATCCGGCTCCGGTTGATAACTACGTACGTAATCGACCTTCTTATATTCATATTCCACCAACCCTACTTGCGCGTCCTTCGCTAAATCCAGCACAACTGGACCCGGACGGCCTGTAGAAGCGATATAAAAAGCACGAGAAACAGCCCATGCGATCTCCTCCGGCTTGCGGATTTGATAAGCCCATTTCGTGATCGGTTGCGTGATGCCAATCACGTCGACTTCCTGAAAAGCATCGGTTCCCAACAACGGCGAGGGTACTTGACCGGCGATTACGACCATTGGCGTACTATCCATCAGCGCGTCAGCGATACCCGTGATGGTATTCGTAGCGCCCGGGCCGGAAGTAACCAACGTCACTCCTACCTTGCCGGATACACGGGCATATCCTTGAGCCGCATGGGTAGCGCCTTGCTCGTGGCGCACCAATACATGCCTCAACTGGTCCCTATAATCATATAAACTGTCGTAAATAGGTATCGCCTGTCCGCCGGGATAACCGAAGATAGTATCTACTCCTTCAGCAATCAACGCTTTCAGCAAAGCTTCCGAACCGGTTATCTTTTGTTTCTCCATAAGAAATAACGTGTTTAATGTATATTATTGGCTTTAATCTTCAACAATCCTTACACCTCCCTTATCGGCGGAGCTAACCATCTTCCCGTACGCTCTCAACGCTTTCGAGACCTCACGCTGACGCGTCGGCGGCGTAAAGGCTTTCTTTCCACGTGCCTCTTCCGCCTTACGGCGCTCGGCCAACTCCTCGTCGCTCAGCCGCACGTTGATGGAACGTTCCGGGATATTGATCTCGATGATATCCCCGTCTCTCACCAGTCCGATAGCGCCACCGGAAGCGGCCTCGGGAGAGATATGCCCGATAGAAAGACCGGACGTACCGCCACTGAAACGACCATCCGTGATCAAGGCGCACTCCTTACCTAAGTGACGGCTCTTTATATAAGAGGTAGGATATAACATCTCTTGCATTCCCGGCCCCCCTTTCGGACCCTCATACGTGATGACGACCACATCGCCTGAAACGACCTTGCCTCCTAAAATGCCCTCGCAAGCGGCATCCTGTGAATCGAAGACTTTCGCCGGGCCGGAGAATTTCCAAATACTCTCATCCACACCGGCGGTTTTTACGACACATCCGTCCAAGGCGATATTCCCTCTCAAAACAGCCAAGCCGCCATCCTTGGAATAAGCGTGCTCCACGTCACGGATACAACCTTCGGCACGATCCGTATCTAATTCCTTATAATAAGATTCTTGGGAACCCATCTGGATACTGAACCGATGAGCGGGAGCGCTCTTGTATTTACGGATCGCCTCCTCCGTTACGTTCGGGGAAGTGACGGCGTATTTATCAACAGCCTCGGCCAAGGTCAGGCCGTCCGCACGTCTCGTGCTGCCATCCACAAGCCCGGCTTTCATCAACTCGTTCATGATACCGAGGATCCCACCGGCACGGTTTACGTCTTGTACATGATAAGTGTGCGTATTCGGGGCTACCTTACACAGGCAAGGAGTCTTGCGGGATAACATATCGATATCCTCCATATGAAAATCGGCGCCGGCTTCTTGTGCCACGGCCAATAAGTGAAGCACCGTATTGGTAGACCCCCCCATGGCGATATCCAGCGACATGGCGTTCAAGAAAGCCTGACGGGTAGCGATGTTGCGAGGTAACACGGAATCATCCCCGTCACGATAGTATTTGTAAGCGTTCTCAACGATTTGCTTAGCCGCGTCACGGAAAAGTTGGATACGGTTCTTATGGGTAGCCACGATCGTCCCGTTACCCGGAAGCGCCAGACCGATCGCCTCGTTCAAGCAGTTCATAGAGTTAGCGGTAAACATACCGGAACAACAACCGCAACCCGGACACGCATGGCGTTCCACCTGCTCGATACGCTCATCGCTTACAGATGTATCGGCAGACTCAATCATCGCGTCGATCAAATCAAGATGGCGGCCATCCAGCTCACCTGCCTCCATCGGGCCACCGGACACGAACACCGTCGGGATATTTAATCGCATGGAAGCCATAAGCATACCCGGCGTGATCTTATCGCAATTGCTGATGCAAACCATAGCGTCCGCCTTATGGGCATTTACCATATATTCCACGCTGTCCGCGATAATGTCGCGTGAAGGAAGCGAGTAAAGCATCCCATCGTGCCCCATAGCGATACCGTCGTCGATAGCGATCGTATTAAATTCAGCGGCGAAACAACCTTGCTTCTCGATCTCGGCCTTGACCAGTTGCCCGATCTCATGCAAATGCGTATGCCCCGGCACGAACTGGGTAAATGAATTTACGATAGCGATAATAGGCTTGCCGAACTGTTCCTCTTTCATCCCGTTGGCACGCCATAGCGCACGGGCTCCGGCCATCCTACGACCTTCGGTGCTAAATGAGCTTCTTAACGGATTCTTCATCTCTTTCCTATTTTTTGTTCGTAGAGCGCTTTATCCACGCCTCTACCTTGAATTATTTATACTAAAAAAGCCTTTCCCTATATGGAGAAAGGCTTAAGAAATATCTCTACGACTTCACAACTTCTTACACACCTTTCTCCTTACCTACTAATGACTAGAAGGACCACCACGAGAATAATATGCAATACGTTGTTCATCATCTTTATCTTGTTGTCTTTATTTGTTTGTCGCTGCAAATGTAGAACAATAATTGATATGCGCAAAGGATTTAAAAGAAAATTCTTCATTTTTCTTTCAATTCTCAAGCAAATACCATTTCAGGGTTGCATTTTAACAGAAACAAAAGTGTATTACTTAGGAATCGGAAGGTATAGAAGGGAAAAAACTTCGATTTCCAAACAG
>NZ_FR885313.1:14363-15774 GCF_000436315.1 Parabacteroides sp. CAG:2
CCAAACAGAAACAGTAAAAAGACAAATGTTATCTAAAACAGATTCCATATAACATTTTTATCAGATAACACGACTTACGATAACATGTATCTCATAAGAAAATCCTATTCTAGCGATAAAAAAGATACATATAAACTCTAAATCACATATTTATTAACACTTGTAGACTATAAATAGCCTTGAAAAAATTCATAATAGTGTTCTAGAAAAAACATAAGGAAGTTTTCTGAAGAACATAAGGAAGAAATATCATCTAGTATCGGACTAAATTTTGTTAACATTCGAATGAAAATCACCTAAAATCAAGACTAAATCCGGCATAACCCACGCTAGAAGCAGCTCAAGCAAAGACATTTTCAAAATGACTTTCAGACAGAGAAAGCCTTAAATACTCAACCGATAGACAGCTATTCAAACATCAATCATAAAAAAAGACCAACAACACCTGCATTCAAACATCATTCTGATTTACACAACCATCAAATGCTTGCGCTTTTTCCATGCGACCAAGCCCCCGCCCCATAATTCATCACCCACAGAGAGCAATAATAGCACTTTGACATTTCGTCAGTTTACGGTTTGATAAGCCGTTTAAGTAAACGGTTCATTAAATATATCGCCGATTTCCTAATACACAGCATTTCATATTTTGATTTGGATAAACAATAAATATAATAATTTGTATCTTTGACCCCAATAGCAATTAAGAAACTGATCGTTAATAAAAATATGAAACACTACAACTTCGACGAAGTTATCGAACGGCATGGGACGAGTTGCGTGAAATTCGACCGTTTGAAAGAGATGTTCGGTGACGAGAATCTGATACCACTATGGGTGGCGGATATGGATTTCCGCACACCGGACTTTATTGTAGAGGCCCTGAAGAAACGTTGTGAGCACGAGATATTCGGCTATACATTCGGCTCCGACGAGTATTACGAGAGTATCATCAATTGGGTACACTACAAACATAACTGGAAAATACAACGGGAATGGATCAGCTATATCCCGGGAATCGTAAAGGGAATCGCTTTCGCTATCCAATGCTTTACGCAAAAAGGAGATAAGGTCATCATCCAGCCCCCTGTTTATCACCCGTTCCGCATCGTTCCGGAGAAAATGAAGCGCGAGGTCGTTTATAATCCGCTAAAGATGGTAGATGGTGTTTATGAGATGGATTTCGATCATCTTGAATCTATTATAGATGATAAATGCAAGGTGTTGATCCTCTGCAACCCTCACAATCCGGGTGGGATCGTCTGGAAAAAGGAAACCTTGGTCCGATTGGCCGAGATTTGCGCCAAGCACAATATTTTGGTTATCTCCGATGAGATTCATGCGGAAATGGCCTATCCTCAGTACACGCATTACCCGTTCGCCTCCGTATCGGATACCGCCGCCTCCTGCC
>NZ_FR885313.1:15796-38388 GCF_000436315.1 Parabacteroides sp. CAG:2
CCCCTTCCTGCGGGGTGACTTTCATGGCACCGAGCAAGACGTTCAATATCGCCGGTATCGTGACTTCCTACGCAATCGTACCCAATGATCGCATCCGGGAAGAATTTTATTCTTTCCTTGAGGCCGGAGAGTTTGGCGATGGCACGATCTTCGCTTATACGGCAACGACCGCCGCTTACACCTATGGCGCCGAATGGTTGCAACAAATGCGAATGTATATCATGGAGAATGTACGTTTCGTGGAAGAGTTCATGAAACTACATCTCCCCAAGATAAAAGTTTACCAGCCCCAAGCCTCCTTCCTCGTTTGGTTGGATTGCAGGGAACTGAAATTAAGTCAAGATGAACTCGTACACCTGTTCAAAGACAAAGCCGGACTAGCGTTGAACGACGGAAGTATCTTCGGCCCCGGGGGAGAAGGCCATATGCGTTTGAACATTGGCTGCCCCCGCTCTGTTTTAGATAAAGCGATGAACGCTCTTAAAAAGGCGGTGGATAAGAAATAAAATCGTATCTTTGCGAGCATTTCTATACATATTTAAAATACAAGACAAATGAAAATTACAGCAAACAAATACGTTGCGGTTACATACGACCTGAACGTTGGCGAAGGTGAAGAACGTGAGTTAATGGAAAAAGCGACGGTCGAGGCTCCTTTGAAATTCATCTACGGAACAGGCATGATGCTTCCGGCATTCGAGAAAGCCTTGAACGGGCTGGAAGTAGGTGGCACGTTCAACTTCTCCATCGAGCCAGCCGAGGCTTATGGCGAATATAACGAGGAGCACGTATTGGATCTTCCGAAGAATATCTTCGAGGTGGACGGTAAATTCGACGCCGAGATGATCAAGGAAGGTAATACCGTCCCAATGATGGATTCTAATGGCAACCGTATGAACGGCTCTGTATTGGAAGTGAAGGATGATATCGTGGTAATGGACTTCAACCATCCGTTGGCTGGCGAGACTTTGCATTTCAGCGGCGAGGTAATCGACGTACACGAACCGACAGCGGAAGAGATCGCAGCCTTCTCCGCTCCCGCAGGTGGATGTAGTTGCGGTTGCGACGATTGCGGTAGCGATTGTGGCGATAACCACGAGGGTGGTTGCGGTTGTGGTGGATGCCACTAAATAATGGAAAATTGAGAATTGAAAATTGAAAATTAGGAGAAACGCCTAATCATCGGCTTTTGATTCTCAATTTTCAGTTTTCAATTTTCAATTAGACAAAGCGGTGAATACTTTTGGTAATATTTATAGATTAACATCGTTCGGCGAATCGCACGGCCCCGGTATCGGCGGCGTGATCGACGGATGCCCAGCCGGGATCGAATTAGATACGGCATTCATCCAGCAAGAGCTGAACCGTCGTAAACCGGGACAATCCCGTATCACGACCCCCCGTAAAGAGGATGATGAGGTACAATTTCTTTCCGGCATCTACGAGGGAAAGACAACCGGTACGCCGATAGGTTTCATCATCTGGAACAAAAACCAACATTCCTCGGACTATGACAATATGAAGACGGTTTACCGTCCTTCCCATGCCGATTATACCTATCAAACGAAATATGGAATCCGTGATCCCCGTGGAGGTGGACGTTCGTCCGCTCGGGAAACGATCGCTCGTTGCGTGGCTGGGGCTATCGCTAAACTCGCCCTTAAACAATACGGCATACAGATCCAAGCTTATACCTCGCAGGTCGGCCCGATCCAATTAGCGGGTAGTTACCAAGATTATGATTTAAGCTTGACGGAGGAGAGCGACGTACGTTGCCCGGACCCGAAGACCGCCTCAGAGATGGAAACCTTGATCGCCGAGGTCAAATCAAAAGGAGATACGATCGGCGGTGTTATTACCTGTGTGGCGAAAGGGGTTCCCGTCGGATTGGGAGAGCCTGTGTTCGGCAAGTTACATGCCGCGTTGGGACATGCGATGCTTACGATCAACGCCGTGAAGGGCTTCGAGTATGGAGACGGATTCAACGCCGCCTTCTTCCGCGGATCGGAAAGGAACGATCGCTTTTTCAATGATAACGGGCATATCAATACTCGTACCAATAATTCCGGCGGTATCCAAGGAGGGATCTCCAACGGACAAGATATTTATTTCCGGGTAGCCTTTAAATCGGTCGCTACGATCTTGATGGAACAAGAAACGGTTAACATGGAGGGAGAGGATACGATATTAAAGGCACGCGGACGTCATGATCCATGCGTATTGCCTCGTGCGGTACCTATCGTCGAGTCTATGACCGCCATGACTTTATTGGATTATTTATTGATCCAGAAGACACGGGAAAACTTTTAAGACTAATTCTATATGGCTTGGATTCTGTTAATTATAGCCGGATTATTCGAGATCGGCTGGCCGCTGGGCTTTAAATTAGCAAGTATGCATTCCAAATATTTTATTTGGTTTATAGGTTTATCGATCTTATCCATGGGCTTAAGCGGTTATTTCTTATATCTCGCCCAGAAAAGCATCCCGATCGGTACGGCTTATGTAATCTGGACCGGGATCGGGGCTATAGGGACTGTTCTTCTTGGAATCTTGTTTTTCCATGATTCCGCGAATATATTCAGATTATTGTTCTTATCTTTGATATTGATAGGGATCGTCGGCCTGAAATTAGTCCATTAATCCGGGAGAAAAACACCAGTATTCGCATAGCCTCACGGCAGTATCGGTGTGAACTTACGCCAGTATAGGCGTAGGGCTATGCGGATACCGGCGTTAAACGATGCGGTTATTCATGATGGTAAGGCTCGTTATTCAAGATCGTCATCGCCCGGTAAATCTGCTCGATAAAGATCAATCGGATCATCTGGTGGGAAAAAGTCATCTTGCTCAACGAGATCTTTTCCGATGCCGCCTTATACACGGCCTCACTAAAACCGTAAGGACCGCCCACCACAAATACCAAGCGTTTCGGAACCGCATGCATTTTCTTTTCCAGATAAGTAGAAAATTGCATGGAGGTGAACTCCTTCCCTTTCTCGTCCAGCAACACCAAATAATCGCCGGGCTGCAAAGCCTTTAAAATCAATTCGCCCTCTTTCTCCTTTTGCTGCACCTCTGAGAGGTTCTTCACGTTCTTTATATCCGGTATGACTTCCATTTCAAAGGGTATATAATGCGTCAAGCGATTTTTATACTCATTGATAGCCTCCACAAAATAACCGGCATCCGTCTTACCAATCACAATCAGTCCAATCTTCATCTACTTACATTTACAGGTTTAGAAAGGCTAAGTTACAAGAAAAATACATACCTTTGCCACTAATTACTCAATAAAATAAAGAAAGCTTATGAAACGACTCTTACTTACATTCGCCTTGATATTCGCATTCGTATGTGCGCAGGCGGCGGATATTACCAGTATATCAAATGCTTTCAAGGCAGGAAATGCCTCCTCTCTATCCGGTGCTATGGATAAGGTGGTGGATGTAGCCTTGCCCGGTTCCTCTAAGAAATGTAACGGAAGTGAGGCCGTCTCTATGTTGTCCTCATTTTTCAGTTCGAATAAGCCTTCCGGATTCTCGGTCGTACATCATGCGGATAAAAAGGAAAGCGGTTTCCTTGTCGGAAAGCTTCCGACGTCTTCCGGTGAGTACCGTGTAAACATCACGTACCGTGCCGAAGGGAATACAGCGATTATACAATCAATCAGAATAGAATAAAAGATGGACAAACTTATTGACGACTTAATCAAATTAGCGTTTGCCGAGGATATTGGCGATGGTGATCATACCACCTTATGTTGCATCCCCGAGACAGCGATGGGGAAAAGCCAGCTGATCATCAAGGAAGATGGCGTATTGGCCGGCGTGGAAATGGCTAAACGTATCTTCCACGACTTCGATCCGGAACTGAAAATGACGGTCTTTATACAAGACGGAGCCGAAGTGAAAAAAGGGGATATAGCGTTCGTGGTGGAAGGTAAGATCCAATCCTTATTGCAGACCGAGCGGTTGATGCTGAACGTTATGCAACGCATGAGCGGTATCGCTACTACGACTCGTAAATACGCCAAGGCGTTAGAAGGCACCAAGACACACGTTCTAGATACTCGCAAGACAACTCCCGGTATGCGTATGATCGAGAAAGAGGCCGTACGTATCGGTGGCGGCATGAACCATCGCATCGGTTTGTTCGATATGATCTTATTGAAAGATAATCATGTGGATTTCGCCGGCGGCATCGAGCAAGCGATCACACGTGCGCAAAACTATCTGAAAGAGAAAGGAAAGAGCCTAAAGATCGAGATCGAGGTTCGTAACTTCGACGAGTTGGAACAAGCCATGAAAGTAGGCGGTATCGATCGTATCATGTTGGATAATTTCAATATCGAGAATACAAAAGAAGCGGTTCGCCGCATCAACGGACGTTTCGAGGTAGAGTCTTCCGGCGGTATCACGTTCGACACATTACGTGATTACGCGGAATGTGGCGTAGACTTCATCTCCGTAGGGGCTTTGACTCACTCCGTGAAGAGCTTGGATATGAGCTTCAAAGCCTGCTAAAACGAAAAACGATCATTCTATAAAAAAACAGCCTTGAGAAGATCAACTTCTTGAGGCTGTTTTTCTATATCTACCCTATTATCTTGATTCACTATCATTTCTGATAGAACTATTATCATTTTTAAAACATTGCCATTCCTTCCTTTCCCGTACTTTTAAGAACAAATTATTCAACCTAAAAATAGTATCATGAAAGAATTGAAAATGTTTATAGATGGCAGATTCATTGAGAATGAGTCTGGGAAATGGATCAAGGTATTGAATCCTTCTACCGAAGAGGTTATTTCACTGATGCCTGACGGGACGGTTGAAGATGCCAGAAAAGCAATCGATGCCGCAGAGAAAGCGCAGAATCAATGGGAAAGAACACCCTCTATAGAAAGGGCGGCTTATCTGACAAAGATAGCGGCAGGCATCCGTAAGAGAGAGAAGGAACTGACCGACATCATCGTCCGTGAAGGAGGCAAAACCCAAGGACTCGCCAATGTTGAAGTCCTTTTTACCGCGGACTATATGGATTACATGGCAGGCTGGGCCCGCCGGTACGAAGGGGAAATCATTCCCAGTGACCGCCCTCATGAAAACATTTTCTTATTTAAGAGACCGATTGGAGTAACGACAGGTATCCTACCTTGGAATTTCCCATTCTTTCTAGTCGCTCGTAAAGCCGCGCCGGCCTTGATCACCGGAAATACGATCGTAATAAAACCTAGCCAGCTTACGCCAGAGAACGCATATGTATTCGCACAGATCGTGGAGGAGGCAGGTTTGCCTGCCGGCGTTTTCAATCTAGTAAATGGACGGGGTAGCGTGATTGGTCATGAACTCTCGGCGAATCCGAAAGTAGGCATGGTAAGTCTGACAGGAAGCGTGGGAGCCGGACAACAGACCATGGCAGCCGCCGCTCCTAATATCACGAAAGTTTCTCTGGAGTTAGGAGGTAAAGCCCCGGCTATCGTGATGAAGGACGCAGATGTCGATCTCGCCGTTAAATCCATTATTGCCTCTCGTGTGATCAATACCGGACAGGTATGTAATTGTGCCGAACGGGTTTATGTAGACAAAGCGATAAAAGAGACCTTCATGGAAAAACTAGTCGCCGGCATGAAGCAGGTAAAAGTAGGAAACCCCAATGAGATCGCGGATCTGGATATGGGACCTCTTATCGAAGCCAGTGCGTTGAAGTCTATGGAGAAAAAAGTAGAAAGAGCGATCCAGCAAGGTGCTAGGCTACTGTGTGGTGGTCATAGGATCGGTACAAAAGGATATTTCTTCGAACCGACCGTTTTGGATTGTGTTACGCAGAAAATGGATATCATACAAGAAGAGACTTTTGGCCCCGTGCTACCGGTTGTCGAATATTCGGACATCAACGACGCTATCGCATGGGCGAATGATTGCGAATATGGATTGACATCTTCCGTATATACACAAAACTTGGATAACGCATTCAAGGTAATGCGTTCCTTAAAATTCGGGGAGACTTATATTAACCGTGAGAATTTTGAGGCTATGCAAGGCTTCCATGCGGGATGGCGTAAATCCGGAATCGGTGGTGCGGACGGAAAACATGGACTTGAGGAGTATTTGCAAACTCAAGTGGTTTATCTTGAGACAAAGGAATAAAAAATAAGACTAAAGATCCCTTCTTGGGATCTTTAGCACATCTACTTAATCTAACGTCAAATTAAACTCATCCCTCAAACGACCCAAGGTAGGATTTATCTTCATCAGCAGCTCTAGCTTCTCCGTGGATGTATAAGCCAAGTGCTTCTCATTTCCCTCTACGATCCGGACACGCATCTGGATGCGGCTGTTATTAAGATGCTGGCGGAGAAATGGCAGGATATGGATCGCATTATTGATCAATTCCTCTTGCTGCCCCGGGTTATGTACAGCTACCTCGAAATAATAATTCTCTTGCAAGGTAGGCTTGCAATTGATCATCGTATTCTTAAGATACACTTTCTTGTCAATCGTTGCGGCGTAATTATCCCATTCACGAACCAAGGAATCATTGTCAAAGGGAGTTACTACCTCCTTTACGTTCGTTGTCGCTTGTTGAACGGTTTGTTGCTTAGGCTTCTCCACTCCGATCTCCTTCATGGAGATCCCCATCGGACGAGCCGTTTTACGAGCCGGATTAGGCGCTGTAGACGGAGGTGGCGCAGGAACCGAGCTCGGCATGTGCGTACTCATAACTTGTGGAGCACCGGCCGCTGCCGTAACTGAAGGAGCTTGAGGCGGCTGTTGGGGCTGCCCGCTATTCACCGCTTGAGAAGACGGATTCGTCCCAGCAATCGGCTCAATTAACGCTTTTTTTTTATCGTCGACGGCCACCTGTGTTAATTGACAGAGCTGAATCAACGTCAATTCCAATAAAAGACGCTTATTGCGGCTGGCACGGTAATTCAAATCGCACGTATTCGCTAGCTCTATCGCCTTGAACAGAAGTTGATCCGGACAATGTTTCGCCATCTCCTTATATCGTTCCCGTATAGAAGCTCCCACCTCGAATAGCACCAAGGTGGACTCATCCCGGCATACCAATAAGTCCCGGAAATGCCCAGCCAAACCGGTTATGATATTCTGCCCGTCGAATCCTTTGCCTAATATCTCATTCAAGATCAATAAAGAAGCCCGCACATTGCCGGATAAGATCGCATCTGTCAGACGAAAATAATACTCATAATCCAGCACGTTCAAGTTATCGATAACCGCTTGATACGTGATATTGCCATTCGTGAAACTTACCACTTGGTCAAAGATAGACAAAGCGTCGCGCATACCTCCATCCGCCTTCTGAGCGATCACGTTCAAGGCTTCCGGTTCCGCAGTTACCCCCTCTTGCGAAGAGACATATTGCAAATGCTCCACCATGTCGGCGATGGATATACGGGAGAAATCATAGATCTGACAACGGGAAAGGATCGTGGGAAGCACCTTGTGCTTCTCGGTCGTAGCCAAGATAAAGAGAGCATGATGCGGAGGTTCCTCCAATGTCTTCAAGAATGCGTTGAAAGCGGCGGTTGTCAACATATGGACCTCGTCAATAATGAAGACTTTGTATTTACCGATTGGAGGCGGGATACGCACTTGGTCGATCAAGGTACGGATATCGTCCACCGAGTTATTCGAGGCGGCATCCAGTTCATGGATATTGTAAGAACGCTGCTCATTGAAAGCCCGGCACGACTCGCACGCATTGCAAGCCTCGCCATCCGCCGTCGGATTCAAGCAATTGATCGTCTTCGCAAAGATACGGGCACACGAGGTCTTTCCGACTCCACGAGGACCGCAAAACAGGTAAGCATGCGCTAATTTGTTACTTTGTATCGCGTTTTTCAGCGTAGTGGTAAGAGACTTCTGCCCTACTACACTCCGGAAAGTGGACGGGCGATATTTTCTTGCCGATACAATATAATTATCCATTCTCTGCTTTTTATTGATAAGACAAAGATAAACAAAATAATTCATTATCTTCGCGAAAACGATGTTCTGATGTCACGCATAAAAGAGTTTTACATAAAGTATCTATCGTGGATCAACGCTTATTGGTTGGTTACCATCGTGTTCCTTATCGTCACCTTTACGGTGGGCGATAGCAGCCTGTATAAACGCTATACGTACGACGAGAAAATACGCGGTTTGGAGAAAGAGATCAAACATTACCAAAAGGAGATCGAGATCAACAGCAAGAAATTAAACGACCTTCATACGGACAAGGAGGGACTGGAACGTTTCGCCCGTGAAGAGTATTTCATGAAAAGGTCGAACGAGGATGTTTTTATTATCAAGGACAAATAAATGAATCAACAAATCAGATCGATTATTTTCGGCGTAGCGGGATTACTCGTATTAGCCGGTGCCATATTGTTTCTTACTCATTGGGCTGTCGCCCCTTATTTATTCGCTGTCGGTGCGGCGGGTATAGCCGTTTGCTATCTGACCCTTCCGGTTAAGGACTTGGACTTTCGTCGCCGCCGGCTCCACCGTTTCAACGTATTCGTCGGACTTCTAATGATCGTATCTTCCGGCTTTATGTTCAACAACCGTACCGAGTGGATCCTTTGCTTGAGCGTAGCCGCTATCTTACAGGTATATACCGCTTTCGTTACTCCTAAAGAGTAATTGGCCGCAAAACGCAGTGCTACTGACCCGACCGATGAATATATACTGACCAGGCCAACGCAGTATATATTACTTTGCAGATACAGTATATCTTCTATAAAGTCCCCGGTAAGCACCGTTAAAAAAAGGGTGTATCAAACGTTCCTTTGATACACCCTTTCTTTTATAAATTCTATTAATAGCTTACTTGGCCGGAGAGGAATAATTCTTATTCAAGTATTCCAGCAATTCGCCTGTGATATCATAGGAATCGCCAGCCAAAAGGATATTATCTCCTACCGTATTGCTGAATACCACTTGATAGCCTCTACCCAGATTGAAAGCCTTCAATTGAGAAACAACCGTATCGCGTAATTGCTCGTTCAACTTCTGCTGCTCTTGCATCAACTCTTGAGCCAATTGGTTATCTAAGTTCTGCAACTCTTGTTGCTTATTCAATAAACGTTGTTGCTCTTGCTCCGCCCTCTCACGGGTAAGGAAAGCGTTATTTTCTACCTTACGCTGGAAATCTTGCATCTCGCCTTGTAAACTACGGGCTTTCTGGGTGATGTTAGCACGGGAATTCTCTTGTTTCTTCAAGATGATCTCGTTCAGATCCTTGGAATAATTGTAATTAAGTAACAGGGAATCCACATTTACATAAGCGATCGGAAGTAAGGCCGTTGTGTCTCCCGCTGACGCGAATGTTCTTGTTACGCTTGATTCTTTCTTGCCGGAAAATTGCATAATATACAAGATTACGACAGCCACCGCTAGCACACCGTTAATAACGTAGTTAATGTTCTTCATAAAGTGCAATTTAAATCTTATTTTTTTATTCTTTTATTTCGTTCATGATGTCATAGAGTCCCTTTTGCTTCACCGCCATACGATCCATGGTCTTCGCACAAAATATACCTTTCTTACCCAACGCCCTGTTTCCTTCGATATGCGTATTCGGGAACCTTCCTCCCTTTTTCAACAGCACTTTTATCGATAGCAACACGACACTGATAACAAGAATTATGACCGTAAATAATAACGTTGTAAGCATTTTCTCTATATTTGTGGACGCAAATATAAGAGTTTAAGTGATTACTAAGTGTCTTTTTGGCATTTTATTCTACTTTTTTTCGAACTAAGCTCTTTCAGTTGCGGTTTTATTAACTTTAGAGTAACATCTATAATACATTGTAACATTATGAAGATTACTGATTTAAAGCCTACTATCGTATGGAAGTTCTTCCATCAAGTAACCCAAGTGCCTCGCCCCTCAAAAAAGGAAGGCAAAATGATTGAATTCCTAGAATCATTCGCGAAAGAGTACAAAATAGCTATCAAGAAAGATGAAGCCGGCAACCTTTTAATGTCAAAGCCTGCCACTCCGGGAATGGAGGATCGTCCGGTAGTCGTATTGCAGTCTCACATGGATATGGTTTGCGAGAAAAATAACGGTACGAAACACGATTTCGACAATGATCCGATCGAGACGATCGTCGACGGCGAATGGCTGCGTGCCAACGGCACTACTTTGGGAGCCGATAATGGTATCGGTGTAGCGGCCGAGTTGGCTTTGCTTGCCTCCGATGATATCCAACACGGTCCGATCGAATGTTTGTTCACAGTAGACGAAGAAACAGGTTTGACCGGAGCGAAAGCCTTGAAAGAAGGTTTCATGACCGGAGATATCTTGTTAAATCTCGATAGCGAGGACGAGGGAGAGATCTTTATGGGTTGCGCCGGAGGTAAAGACACACAAGCGACTTTCCATTATGAGCCAGTTCCTACGTCCGATAAGATGCAGTATTTCCGTATCGATGTGAAAGGGTTGAATGGCGGTCACTCCGGTGGCGAGATCCACAAAGGATTAGGCAATGCCAACAAGATATTGGTTCGTTTCTTATTCTTATTGAAAAAGAAATATGATTTCGTTCTTTGCTCTATCGATGGAGGAAACTTACGTAACGCAATCGCTCGCGAGGCACACGCCGTGATCGGCTTGCATCCGGAAAATAAGGAGGATGTACGTATCTTGCTGAACCATTTCGCCGCCGACGTTGAAAATGAGTTGAAACATGTAGACCCGAGCGTTCAGTTAGCGATGGAGTCCACGGATCGTCCGGAGTATCATATCGACAATGCCACCGCCGAGAAATTAATCTACGCCTTGCACGCTTGTCCGCACGGCGTAATCGGTATGAGCCACGATATAGAAGGCTTGGTAGAGACTTCTACCAACCTTGCTTCCATAAAGATGAAAGAAGGCAATACGATCTTGATCGGTACCAGCCAGCGTAGCTCTATCGAATCATGCAAGATCGCTATCGCCAATACGGTAGCCTCCACGTTCCTATTGGCTGGAGCAGATGTAAAACATGGCGATGGCTATCCGGGATGGGCCCCGAACCCCGACTCTAAGATCTTGAAGATCGCACAGGAGACTTACAAACGCCTATTCAACAAAGACGCCAAGATCATGGCCATCCACGCCGGATTAGAGTGCGGTTTGTTCTTGGAAAAATATCCGAAACTGGATATGATCTCTTTCGGGCCTACTTTGCGTGACGTACATTCACCCAACGAGCGTATCGAGATCGCTACGGTCGGTTTATGGTGGAGCCACCTTCTTGAATTATTAAAGAGCATCCCCGCAAAATAAACCAACGTTTTTTGCGTTATAAGAAGAGGAAAGACACGATAACCGTGTCTATCCTCTTTTTTTATGTTAATGTCTTGCAACTTTTTTATGATAATTTTGTTTATCTATTAAAACAAGAACACAAGATATTTACAGTTAACATTTACGAAAATGAAAAGATTAACGATAACGCTATTTATACTCGCAACGCTTCTGTTGAACATGCTTCCGGCATGCGACGGTTTGGATGATCATTATTCCACCAACCCGACTTACCGGCTAAGCTTCTCGACAGACACGCTCGCTTTTGATACGATCTTCAGTACGATCGGTTCTACCACCCGTCAATTTATGATCTACAATAAAAATAGTGAACCTCTGAGCATTGAGTCCATCATGCTGGCCAGTGGAGAGGCTACCGGCTTCCGCATGAATGTGGATGGACGCAAAGGTAGCTCATTTAATAATGTAGGGATACTCGCCAACGACAGCATGTATGTATTCGTGGAAGTAACGGTCGATCCGAATGGTGGCAATCAACCTCTGTTGATACAGGATTCCGTACTTTTCACCGTGAATGGCATCCGTCAATCCGTATTATTGGAAGCCTACGGGCAGGATGTTAATCTTTACAAAGGCGGTGTTACGATTACAAAAGATTCTATCCTCACGGCCAATCGTCCTTACTTGATCTACGATAGTTTGGTTATCGCTAAAGGGGTTTCATTGAATATCGAGAAGGGGGCTACTTTCTATATGCATGATAAAGCGAGCCTGATCGTTCACGGCTCCATGAACGCTTTAGGCACCTTGGATGAGCCTATCACTTTCCGAGGCGATCGTTTGGATTATATACTAAATGATATATTACCGTATGACCGGACTCCCGGGCAATGGGGAGGCATTACCTTTAAGGCGGATAGCTACGGGAATGTCTGGGATAATGTAATCGTACGTAATGGTACCTCCGGTGTATATTGCGAGCTTTCCACCCCGGACCGCCCAAAGATCAAGATAAACAACTCACAGATCACGAATATGGGGAGCGATCTATTCTTCGCCATCAATTGTGATGTTATCGCTACAAATACGGAATTCAGCAATGCCGGAGGAAGTGTACTCACTTTAGTCGGTGGTAAATATTACTTCGCTCACTGTACGATGGCTAATTACATGAGTTTAACCAAAAGGGAAATGGCCAGCGAGACTGTTCCTTTGGATAGTAAATGCCTATACTTGCTCAATAACGTAACAGTAGACGGAAATGGCCCGTATCCTATCACGCAAGCTTATTTTGACAATTGCACTATCGATGGAAGTTACGATGTCGAATTAAAAGCAGATGGCAGTACAGATTTCGATTATCGGTTCAATCACTGTGCGCTTAAAGCCAAAGAATCCTCCAGCGATCACTTCAAGGAGGTCTTGTTTATCAAAAAGACTCCTTCCTATCGGAAAGTAGGAGGCAAGCAAAATAAATACACCTATGATTTCCGGCCAGATTCCGTATCGACTACCGGAGTCGGAAAAGCAGATCCCGAGATAACGAAGAATTATCCGATCGATCGTTACGGTGTCAACCGGCTAACCAGTTCGAACGGCCCGACCATAGGAGCCTACGAGTTTGTTCAGGAAGAGACCGAAGATTCAAACCAATAAGAATACATTACATATTAACAATTAATCAAAGCTTTAACTATGAAGATTTTTATGTTTTTTCTTTTATTCTTTGCCTCCCCTCCGTTATTTGCCCAAGCTACGTTCAAGGTCATGACCTATAATGTGGAGAACTTTTTCGACACAAGGGATAATCCAACCAAGAATGACGATGAATTTCTACCTTCCGGCAACCGGTACTGGACACAAAGCCGCTACTATCATAAGCTACAACAAATAGCGAAAGTAATAAGCGCTGCCGGGGAATGGAGCACACCGGCCTTAATAGCTCTTTGCGAAGTCGAGAACGACTCCGTCCTGTCTCATCTTACCCGTCGCACACCGCTCCGCTGGCAGGATTACCGATATATTATCACTCAAAGCCCCGATCCCAGAGGTATTAATGTCGCTCTTCTTTATCAACGAGATCAATTCTTTTATTTACGACATGAATCCATTCCAATTCGTTTTTCCGGGAACAAACACAAATTAACCCGAGATATCCTACACGTATATGGAAAGATCATAACAGGCGATACCTTAGATGTTTTCGTGTGTCATTTCCCCTCCCGCTACGGAGGAGAAAAAGAAAGTGAAAAGGATCGTTTTGACGCGGCCCGCACTTTACGGGGATCTAGCGATTCCCTGTTACTGATACGAGAAAAGCCGCAGATACTCATTATGGGAGACTTCAATGATACCCCTCAAGACAGAAGTATTTCCGAGATATTCGCTGCCCAAGCCTTTCCTGAAAATACGCAGATCACAGATTCCACATCTTGTACCTATTATAATTTGTTCGCAAGCCCCCATATAACTCAATTCCCGGGTAGTCATAAATACCAAGGCGAATGGAGCCAACTCGATCAAATAATCGTAAACCGGGATCTCATCACGCAAGAGTCTTCCATGCATATCATTCCGGAAAGCATCCACATATTCGCTCCTGATTTTTTATTGACTAAAGATAAAACATGGCGGGGGGTACGTCCTTTTCGAACCTATTACGGCTTTAAATATGAGGGCGGTTTTAGTGACCATTTACCATTAACAGTCGATTTTCTAATACGTTCTCAGATCAAACGCTGAAAAGAAAACCTTGAAACCTTTTTTTCGATCTCTTGTTATCCTATTAAAGAAGAAAAGCTATGTAGTCAACAAGCAAACAGAACACATATGGAAATAAATCTCGCCTCAATCCGGCAAGAATACACAAAAGGAGGATTAAGGGAAAGCGAACTTCCGGATAACCCATTCTTGCTTTTCAGTCAATGGTTACAAGAGGCTATAGACAGCAAAGTAGATGAACCCACGGCCATGCTAGTAGGGACCGTATCTCCAGAAGGCAAACCTTCCACCCGTACCGTCTTATTAAAGGACCTGCATGATGATAAGTTTATTTTCTACTCCAACTACGAAAGCCGAAAAGGCAGGCAACTGGCACAAAACCCGGCAATCTCTCTTTCGTTTGTATGGCATCAATTAGAAAGGCAGGTACATATCGAAGGTACGGCTGAAAAAGTCCCCCCGGATGAATCGGATCAATATTTCAAAAAACGCCCGTATAAAAGCCGGATCGGAGCTCGTATATCCCCACAAAGTCAACCCATCGGCAACCGTGTGCAACTTATACGAGCTTTCATTAGAGAGGCAGCTCGTTGGATTGGAAAAGAAGTGGAGCGTCCGGCTCACTGGGGCGGGTATGCCGTCATTCCCGAACGTATCGAGTTCTGGCAAGGTAGGCCCAACCGACTTCATGATCGCATAGTATATACCCTTCAACCGGACGGCCATTGGAAAAAAGAAAGGCTCGCCCCATGAAATCAGGTACAAGTCCGATACCAAAGGATAAGAGATAGATAATTCATCGAAAACGATTATCTTTGTCTGTCAAAATACGTAATACCTATGAATATTAGATCCATATATCTAGCCGGTCTATTCGCAATCATCGGCTCCCACATAATCAACACAAACGCCCAGCAACTTAGGAATCCTTTCGATTTCCCGATCTTACTGAGCGGAAACTTCGGTGAGTTAAGAAGTAATCATTTCCATTCCGGAATAGACTTCAAGACACAAGGGGTAGAAGGTAAACCCGTACATACGGTACAAGAAGGATACGTATCACGTATATCCGTAAGTCCATGGGGCTACGGTAACGGGCTTTACATCACACACCCGGATGGAACGACCACCGTATACGGCCATCTACAAAAATTCTCGAAGAAAATAGCGAATTATGTAAAAGAGCAACAATACGCACAAGAAAGTTTCAATGTAAATCTCTTCCTTACGCCGGATTTGCTTCCTGTCGAGAAAAATGAAGTCGTAGCGTTAAGCGGCAATACCGGAAGCTCTGGTGGACCTCATCTCCATTTTGAGATACGAGACACCGAGACCGAGGAAGTCATGGACCCCTTGGATTATTTCTCGGATCGGATAACCGATACCCGTCCTCCTAAAATCCAAGGAATACAGATCGTCCCCATCGAAGGAAAAGGCGTAGTAAACGGCAAAAGCAAGAAGCTTGAGATAAAACCCGTCACGGCGAAAAACGGGAAACAGACAATCACTGGAAAAATCGAGGCATGGGGAGAAATAGGGCTCGCTGTAAAAGCCTATGATTATATGGATAATACGACTAACATTTATGGCGTACGAGAAATCACGCTCACGGCAGACAGCCAAGTGATTTTCCATAGTAATCTTGATAAGTTCGCATTTGACGAGACCCGTTATCTGAACACATTCACAGATTACGAAGAATGGAAAGATCATCGCTCTTTCTATATGCGTAGTTTCATCGAGCCGGGAAACCGTCTACGCTTCCTTGAAAGCGTAAACCGGGGAATCTTGCGTATAGATGAACCTCGTACCTATCATTTGACGTATACACTTGCTGACGCTTTCGGCAATGCCACCCGTTTATCCATCTGGATCGAGGGAAAGAAACAAGAGATCCCCCAGATCGATACGACTCATACAGAATTATTCCATTGGGGTAGCGAGAATAGGTTCGGCGCTAAAGGCATCCGTCTCGTCATGCCTAAAGGTAATCTATATAATGACCTCTACTTCCGCTATTCGGTGAAAGAAGATAGTACCTCATTATCAGCCACCCACATATTGCACGATAAGCCAATCCCTTTGCATGGAACGGCCCAGTTATCACTATTCTTGCAAAGCGATACGCTTGAGAATAAACAACAATATGGTGTGGTTCGCTTACAAAACGGACGTGCCTCTTGGATGGGCGGTACATACCGTAATGGCTGGATCGACGCAAATATCAAGGAATTGGGCAGTTATAAGATACAACAAGATACAAAGGCTCCGGTTATCACGCCGATCAACCAACAGACGTGGGTCAGCAAACAGAACTTCATATTCCGTTTGTCCGATAACTTAAGCGGGGTACAAACCTACCGGGGAGAAATAGACGGGCAGTTTGTCTTATTCGAGATGAATAATAAATCGGTTATTACCTATCGCTTCGATAAAGAGAGGTTGCAAAGAGGCAAGCATGAACTTAAATTAATCGTAACGGATGCTTGCGGAAATGAGTCGATTTATACACATCCGTTTACTTGGTAGGACGATTTATCGTATTTTTTAGGCAAAATATAAGTCCTTTGATTGCTTTACTTTAAGAAATTCGTATATTTGTTTCTTGTATATTTATCGTATTGAGTAGATTGCTCAACAATAAACACAATAATATTATAAACATGGAAAACAACGACTTATTAGAAATGGTAAGAAGTAAGGCACAAGGATGGCTTACGAAAAGTTATGATGCGGAAACTCGTGCTCAAGTTCAAGCGTTACTTGACAACGAAGATCCTACTGAGTTAATCGAGTGTTTTTATAAAGACCTAGAATTCGGAACAGGTGGATTGCGCGGAATCATGGGGGTAGGTTCAAATCGTATGAATATATATACAGTTGGCGCGGCTACCCAAGGTTTATCCAACTATCTGAAAAAGGAATTTGCGGATTTAGAACAGATAAAGGTTGTCATCGGCCACGATTGCCGTAACAACAGCCGTAAGTTCGCGGAAATATCAGCCGATATCTTCTCCGCTAACGGCATCAAGGTTTATTTATTCGAAGACCTGCGTCCGACTCCGGAAATGTCATTCGCTATCCGTAAACTGGGATGCCAGAGCGGTATCATCTTGACGGCTTCTCACAATCCGAAAGAATACAACGGATACAAGGCTTATTGGGATGATGGCGCACAAATGATCGCCCCGCACGATAAGAATACGATCGCCGAGGTTAACAAGATCCGTAACGCTAGCGAGATTAAATTCAAAGGAAATAAAGAATTGATCGAGATCATCGGACAAGCGATCGATGATGAATATATCAAGGAATTAACAACGATTTCTTTGTCTCCGGAGGCTATTTCCCGCCATAAGGATATGAAGATCGTGTATACTCCAATTCACGGAACAGGTGTTAAATTGGTTCCTGCCGCTTTGAAAGCTTACGGATTCACGAACATTATCCATGTACCGGAACAAGATGTTGTTAGCGGTGATTTCCCGACGGTTATCTCTCCGAACCCGGAAGAGCCGGCTGCTTTAGCTATGGCTGTAGAGAAAGCAAAAGAGACTGACGCTGAATTGGTAATGGCTTCCGATCCGGACGCAGACCGTGTAGGTGCCGCCGTTAAGAATAACGAAGGCGAATGGGTACTTTTGAATGGTAACCAAACCGCTTTGATGTTCGTTTACTATTTAATCACTCGCTGGAAAGAGTTAGGTAAGATCAATGGTAAAGAATATATCGTAAAGACAATCGTTACGACAGAGACGATCAAGACGATCGCCGAGCGTAATGGCGTAGAAATGTACGATGTTTATACAGGCTTCAAATGGATCGCTAACGTTATGCGTGAGAACGAAGGCAAGAAAAACTATATCGGTGGTGGCGAGGAAAGCTACGGATTCCTTTGCGAGGACTTCGTTCGCGATAAAGACGCTGTTTCCGCTTGCGTTATCTTAGCCGAGATCGCAGCTTGGGCAAAAGATCAAGGTTTGAGTTTGTATCAATTGCTTCAGAAGATTTACGTGGAATACGGCTTCTCTAAGGAGAAAGGTATCTCTGTCGTGAAGAAAGGCAAGAGTGGAGCGGAGGAGATCGAGGCTATGATGAAAAAGTTCCGTGAGAACCCGTTGACAGAGATCGCAGGCTCTAAGGTAACTTATTTCTACGATTACTCTACATTGAAAGGTAAGGACTATGCAGAGAACGAAACCGTTACATTAGATATGCCTACTACCTCTAATGTGCTTCAATACTTCACGGAAGATAATACAAAAGTATCTATCCGTCCTTCCGGAACAGAACCGAAGATCAAATTCTATTGCGAGGTTCACTCCAAGGTAAAGAATATCGATGAATTGCCGGAGGCAGAGAAAGCGGCAGAAGAAAAGATCAATCAGATCAAGGCTTCTTTAGGGATCTAATCGAACATAATTATTACATATAGAGGCAAGGGCGAGAATCGTTCTTGCCTCTTTTTATTCTATCAGATCAAATCAGACTTACTGAAACAAAACGGCAACAAGGCCGTCGCGCTCGGAACGAGATACGCTTCCTCTTTTCCACAAAGAAGGACTTTCATTGGTTTGTTATAACGTTGCTCGGTTTCCAACATCACCTGCCGGCAGGCACCACAAGGCGTGATAAGATCCACACGTTCCCCATCCTTCATAGCCGCGATCGCCAAAATCTGAACTGCCGCATCCGGATAACGTGCTCCCGCATAGAATAAGGTGGTCCGCTCCGCGCAAAGCCCAGACGGATAGGCTGCGTTTTCCTGATTATTTCCGGAAAGTATCTCCCCATTCTCCAATAGAACCGCCGCTCCCACATGAAACTTGGAATAAGGAGCATAAGCTTTTTTCGAGGCTTGAAAAGCGGCCTCGTACAATTGCCTATATATATTGTCCAATTCTCCTACCGCATAGACCTCTACCCGGGTCTCTAATTTCAATTCTTTCATTTTCTTGATTGTTTTAATGTTTTGAAAGAAACCTAACTATAATTCTTATTAGGCTATAAATATAAAAAGAATATACCAGAAGCATTCACGCTCCGCACATTTAATTAGATACAGCGAATATGTTTTCTTGATTTACCTCGACATGATTATTGGAAGATAATTATTATATTTGTGTATTGATAAATAAAATGAGGTATGACAAGAGTAAATAATCCTTTTATAACTAGCGGATATATATCTGCTGATTACTTCTGTGACAGGGAGATCGAGAGTAAGCAGCTAATTCGTGAGATCGTGAATGGAAATAACCTCGCTATTATCTCGGCACGTAGAATGGGTAAGACAGGACTGATCCAACACTGTTTCCACTCAAAAGAACTCTCAAAGGAGTATTATACATTCTTCGTTGATATTTATGCGACCAAGTCGCTACGTGATTTTATCTTCTCGCTGAGCAAGGTGATTCTCGAAAGTCTCAAGCCATTCGGCAAAAAGGCTGTTGAGATCTTTATCAATAGCGTCTTATCGCTTCAAGCAGGCATAAGTTATGACTTCACAGGTACCCCTTCGTTCAACATTCAGTTGGGAGATATTCAAAATTCGATGGCGACGCTTGAAGAGATTTTCAAGTACCTCGCAAAAGCAGACAAACCTTGTATTGTTGCCATAGACGAATTTCAGCAGATAACGAACTATTCCGAAAAGAATGTAGAAGCTCTGCTTCGAACACACATCCAGCACTGCAACAATGCCCAATTTATTTTCGCGGGAAGCCAACGTCATACAATGGGGAATATGTTCCTGAGCGCATCCCGCCCGTTCTATCAGAGTGTCTCCATGATGCACCTAGAGAGTATCGCTATAGAAAAATACATTGATTTCGTGCGCAACCATTTCAAGAAAGCCGACCGAACAATTACACCCGAGACGATTCGGATCGTGTATGAGAAATTCGATGGTGTGACGTGGTATGTGCAAAAGACGCTCAATGTGCTTTTCGCATTTACACCCGTTGGAGCTACGTGTGACGAATCGATGGTAGAGCCCGCTATCGCGTCGGTGGTCGATTCATACCGATTCAACTACCAAGAGACACTGTTCCGTCTTCCCGAAAGGCAAAAAGAGCTGCTTGTCGCCATCGCTAAAGAGGGCAACGCTAAATCTATTACCTCCGGAGAGTTTGTAAAACGCTATTCATTAACCTCTCCCAGTTCTGTCCAAGCCGCCGCAAAAGGGCTATTAGAGAAAGACTTTATCACTCTCTTCAACGGCAGTTACAGCATATACGACAAGTTTTTTGAGATTTGGTTACGAGAGAATTATTAATCCTTATACATTTATATAGAACAAAGACATATGCATTCAATGCTTCTTACACCAGATAAAGACCCGATGGGCGCCGCTATCATCGATTATCTCGCGCATGGGAAAGCGAGCAAGCTCCGTGTATTCTCCTCCATGTTCGATGAGGATGAGATTCCCGTGAATCAATTATTCCGGACTTTCCAAGAAATGCCCTCCTTGGAACAGAAAGCCCTTCAACTCTGTACAGGCAAGATACTGGATGTAGGTGCCGGAAGTGGATGCCACACCTTGGCCTTGCAGGAAATGGGTAAAGAGGTTACCGCTATCGACATATCCCCTCTTTCCGTAGAAGCGATGAACAAACGTGGTGTGAAAGACGCTCGCTTGCAGAATTTTTTTGACAAAAGCTTAACCGGACCATTCGATACCATTCTTCTCTTGATGAACGGTTCCGGGATTATCGGAAAACAGGAAAATCTCCCGGCTTTCTTTCACCGCCTAAAAGAGGTTCTAGCCCGAGACGGACAACTTTTACTCGACTCTAGCGACTTAAGTTATTTATTTGAGGATGAGGATGGGAATCTGGATATCGCCCCCGAAGATGATTATTTCGGAGAGATCGACTTCCGTATGCAATATAAGAGTATCAAGGGGGATTCATTTGATTGGTTATACATCGATTTCAACACGCTCAATCTATACGCAAGGCAAGCCGGCTTCAAAGCCGAGAAGATAGAGGAAGGAGAACATTATGACTATTTGGCACGTATCACCCACCTTTAAGAATATAAAGGTACCGAAAACCCTCTTTCGGTACCACTCTAGCAAACACCTGATTACGATTTATTGCCTTTATTGCATCAACCCTCCTTCTATGAAGAAAAGCACCTCATTTAATCGGCTTTTATTCGCTTCTTCATTCTTAAAAATGGAAGGAATAGCTATTATCTGGTCTTGAATCAATTTGTCTACCAAGTTCCACATCACCTCATGGTATAAGATCACCATCGCCACTTTTTCATCTTTAATTCCGTATCGGGTAGCCAAAGAGTTACAATTGCTCTTTAGTTCCGCACTAATAGCATCCACCAGTTTATCTGTTATTTGATGAAAACGGTCTTGTTGTCTCTTGATGATAGGAATTAATACATCTCCCTTGTCATCTACCAACCCATAGGGTTTTAACCTTGAGACAAGTTGGGTATCCGTTATTTTTCCGAATTCAGCTATTTCCTCCGCATACCGCTCCATTATTGAGTCATTGGGGACGATATCACTATTGACGTAAGTCAGAATCAGATCCTGTTCTCCATAGCTATTCGTACCACAGGCAAGGTCAGTTCTTGGCTCATACAATACCCAATAACAACCACTCCACCCGAAATGACTGTCTATATCATCAAACAAGACAAGTTTTGTCCACATCCTTCCATCCAATAGATATGAAAAGATAAGCGAAAGCGCATTGTCTTTGAATCCCATCTCATCATGGATCGTTTGGGTTAGCGAGATAAAATCGGATTTTGTCTTTGCGTACATAGATCCGGCGACCTCTTCGCTGAAACTCCTTAAAGAACGGGTTTGTTCTTGATCGAGAATCGGTATTGTTGTCTGCCATTTACCTTTAGCTTTACTGATGAGTCCACCAACTTTCAATAACAGCAATTGGCTATCAGAGCACTTGACACCCATCCCTCGTAATTCGCCCAAGGTATGCGGAGTCCGCAAATTGTATAATATTTCCCAGTTATTATCCAGCGTCACATAGTCCTCAGGCTGATGTACGCTTACCGCGACAAACTGAGTAGCTTCCCATTGCCCATAAGGACGTACTGGGATTTGCGCTTTCGCTACAGTAAAAACAGACGATAGGGCTAAGACAAGAAATAGATTCAGCCAGTATTTCATAACATTGATTTTTAGTCGTAAAGATAAGGTAAAAGTTGGATCAATCCTAATAAAAACATTCATCCCTGCGCATATAAAGTCTCCTGCGATCCTATATATTCCATATTCGCCGCCACCGAACGATCATTCAATGACGGCGAATGAAGAATACAGGCTAATCTTACGAAGAATAAGATGGTTACAAAAGAGGAATATAAACAAGTACGGATTACTTTCATGCAAGGTTTTGACCATGTACGTTCTTTTCCTTATATTTGCCTCCCAATCGAATCAATACATTTATATATATAAGATATGCGGTTATCTTTTCATATCCTAAGCATACTGCTTATATCCCTCCTCTGTTTAAGCGCGGGGGCGGAAAGCCAGCGCAAGCTGACTTCCTATCAAAAATACATCAGTAAGTACAGCGATTTGGCGGTTCAGCACC
>NZ_FR885313.1:38413-62408 GCF_000436315.1 Parabacteroides sp. CAG:2
CGGTTCAGCACCAAAAGAAATATCGCATTCCGGCAAGTATCACCTTAGCGCAGGGATTACTGGAATCCGGAGCTGGGCAAAGCGACTTGGCCAGACGCTCTAACAATCACTTCGGCATCAAATGCCATTCGGACTGGCGGGGCGGCAGGGTCTATCACGATGACGACCTGCGGGGAGAGTGCTTCCGGAAATACAAACGAGTAGAGGATTCTTATGATGACCATTCTCGCTTCCTCGCCGAACGCTCCCGCTACGAACGCCTGTTCAAATTAAACATCAAGGATTACAAAGGCTGGGCCAAAGGACTACAAAAATGCGGTTACGCCACCGATCGTGCTTACGCGAATAAATTAATCAAGGTTATCGAAGATTATGAGTTATACCGCTTTGACTCCGGTAAGGGAACAAAGAAGACCTCTACCAAGAAGCAAAATCTTCCGGTGTTCAATTATCAAGTCTATCGTACCCACGGTTTGATCTATGTATACGCTAAGGATAACGACAGTTTCGACCAGATCGCCCGAAGCATGGGATTCAAGGCCAAGCAGTTGATGAAATTCAACGAGGTGCCTGAGGACTTCCCGTTGCAGGCAGGCGATATCGTATATCTGGAAAAGAAAAAGAAGAAAGCGGACAAGCCGAATTACGACCATGTGGTACAAGTCGGAGAGTCTATGCACAGTATTGCGCAGATGTACGGAATCCAGATCAAGAGTCTGTATAAAATGAATAAAAAAGACAAAGATTACATCCCGGAGGAAGGAGATGTCTTAAAACTTAGATAAGTAACATAAAAAAGTATTACCTTTGCGGTTCAAATAATATAGTACAATGAGTGATCAACGTTATAACCTGCGAGGCGTTTCCGCTTCAAAAGAAGATGTTCACAATGCGATAAAGAACATCGATAAGGGAATTTTTCCGAAAGCGTTCTGTAAGATCATCCCCGATATCTTAGGCGGTGATCCTGAATATTGTAATATTATGCACGCGGATGGCGCCGGTACCAAATCGTCCTTGGCGTATATGTACTGGAAAGAGACCGGAGATCTTTCGGTGTGGAAAGGTATCGCCCAAGACGCTCTTATCATGAATATCGACGACCTGCTTTGCGTAGGTGCCGTAGACAATATCTTGGTCTCTTCCACGATTGGACGTAACAAGCTGTTGGTTCCGGGCGAGGTGATCTCAGCGATCATCAACGGAACGGACGAATTATTAGCGGAATTACGCGAGATGGGCGTTGGTTGCTACGCGACAGGTGGCGAGACCGCAGACGTTGGCGACTTAGTTCGTACCATCATCGTAGATAGTACGGTCACTTGCCGCATGAAACGTTCGGACGTAATCGATAATAAGAATATTCAAGGAGGAGACGTGATCGTAGGTCTGGCATCTTCCGGACAAGCCACTTACGAGAAAGAATACAATGGAGGTATGGGTAGCAACGGCTTGACCTCTGCCCGCCATGATGTTTTCTCTAAGTATTTAGCGAAAAAATATCCGGAAAGCTACGATGCCGCCGTTCCCGAAGAATTGGTTTACTCCGGAGGATTGAAACTTACGGATAAGATCGAGGAATTAGGGATCGATGCCGGAAAGATGGTGCTTTCGCCTACACGTACCTATGCGCCGGTAATTAAGGTATTGCTTGATAAACTACGCTCTCAAATCCATGGCATGGTACATTGTTCGGGAGGGGCTCAGACAAAAGTTATGCACTTCGTAGAGAACAAGCGTGTAACCAAGGACAATCTCTTCCCTATCCCACCGTTATTCCGCACGATTCAGGAACAGAGCGGTACGGACTGGAGCGAGATGTACAAGGTATTCAATATGGGACACCGGATGGAGATATACATCGCTCCCGAGCATGCGGAAGAAGTAATCGGCATCTCAAAAAGCTTTGGTATTGATGCGCAAATCGTGGGCTTCGTAGAGGAAGCCGATAAAAATGAATTGATTATCGAAAGCGAGAAAGGTCGCTTCACCTATTAATAAAGATAAATGGCCGAAAATAGTTTACTTGGTAAATTAGACGGATTAGTGAGCCGTTTTGAGGAAGTCGGTACCCTTATTACCGACCCGGCGGTGATCGCCGACATGAAACGGTTCGTAAAACTGAACAAAGAGTACCGTGATTTGGAGAAAATTGTGGGAGCTCGTTCGGAATACGTGAAAGTATTGAACGGGATCGAGGAAGCGAAAGCCTTGCTTGAGTCCGAGCAAGATCCGGAAATGCGGGAAATGGCCCGTGAGGAGCTGGATACCTGCAACGAACGTATTCCCGCTTTGGAAGAAGAGATAAAATTATTGCTCGTTCCCGCTGATCCGCAAGACGACAAGAACGCGATCGTTGAGATACGAGGAGGAACGGGAGGTGACGAAGCCGCCCTTTTCGCCGGTGATCTATATCGTATGTACGTGAAGTATTGCGAACTGAAGGGATGGAAAATAAGCGTGTCTAGCTTTAGCGAAGGCTCGTCCGGCGGTTTTAAGGAAATCATCTTCACGGTATCGGGCGAGAAAGTATACGGAACGTTGAAGTATGAGTCCGGTGTACACCGTGTACAGCGTGTACCGGCTACGGAGACGCAAGGACGTGTACATACCTCCGCCGCTACAGTTGCCGTATTGCCTGAGGCGGATGAATTTGATGTTGAGATTAATGAAGGGGAGATTAAATGGGATACCTTCCGCTCCGGTGGGGCCGGTGGTCAGAACGTAAACAAGGTGGAATCAGGTGTCCGTCTGCGTTATGTCTGGAAGAACCCCATTACAGGTGTGAGTGAGGAAATCTTGATCGAATGTACGGAGACACGAGACCAACCGAAGAACAAAGAAAGGGCGCTTACCCGTCTTCGTTCGTTTATTTATGACAAGGAACACCAGAAATACTTGGACGATATCGCCAGCAAGCGTAAGACCATGGTATCTACCGGTGACCGCTCCGCGAAGATCCGTACGTACAATTACCCGCAAGGGCGTATCACGGATCACCGTATCAATTACACGATCTATAATCTTTCAGCCTTTATGGACGGTGAAATTCAAGATTGCTTGGATCACCTGATCGTAGCGGAGAACGCTGAGCGACTGAAAGAGTCTGAATTGTAAACACATCCAATCATTTCATACTGAATAAGAAAATGAACAAACAACAGCTATTCGAGAATATTAAAAAGAAACAATCCTTCCTTTGTGTCGGATTAGATACAGATATAAAAAAGATCCCGCAGCATCTATTGTCGGAAGAAGATCCTATTTTCGCATTCAATAAAGCGATCATCGACGCTACCGCCGATTATTGTGTCGCTTACAAGCCGAATCTGGCTTTTTACGAGAGCCTCGGCACAAAGGGTATGATGGCTTTTGAGAAGACTGTGGCTTACTTACGGGAGAATTATCCCGATCAATTTATCATCGCCGACGCGAAACGTGGTGATATCGGAAATACCTCCGAGATGTATGCCCGTTCTTTCTTCGATCATATCAAGGTAGATGCCGTAACGGTCGCTCCCTATATGGGCGAGGATAGCGTAAAACCATTCTTGATCTACCCGGAGGCTTGGGTAATCTTATTGGCCTTGACCTCCAATAAAGGCTCACATGATTTTCAAATGACGGAAGACGCAAATGGTGAACGTCTTTTCGAGAAAGTACTAAAGAAATCGCAAGAATGGGCTAACGATGAGCAAATGATGTATGTAGTGGGCGCTACCCAAGGCAAGATGTTCCTTGATATCCGTAAACAGGCCCCGAATCATTTCTTGTTAGTTCCGGGCGTAGGCGCTCAAGGTGGAAGCTTGGCGGAAGTAGCTCAATACGGGATGAACGACCAATGCGGTCTTTTGGTAAATTCTTCCCGTGCGATTATTTACGCGGATAAGACGGAGGCTTTCGCCAACGTAGCCCGTGAGGCGGCACATGCCGTACAGAAAGAAATGGCCGGTTATCTACATGATAAGGGAATTATTCCCTGCAAAGCATAGGCTATATAAAGAATTTTCACCATTTTTGCAAACTAACTGTCTATAAACAGCGGACAGTCAACGAAGATACATATATAATTGAATAAGTAATGGAGTTTTCAGCCCAACAAATTGCCGGCTTCCTGAACGGAACGATTGAAGGAGATCCGAACGTTAAAGTCAGCAACTTCTCTAAAATAGAAGAAGGAAAGCCAGGTACATTGACCTTTTTGGCGAATCTTAAATATGCGCATCATATTTATAATACCGAGGCAAGCATTGTTTTGGTGAATAATGATTTCAAACCGGAACAACCGATAAGAGCCACACTTGTAAAAGTAGAGAACGCTTATGCGGCGCTCGCGATGTTATTAAATTTGGTAGAGCAATCGAAGAGCAAAAAGAAGGGGGTTGATTCTACCGCTTTTATCGCCGCTTCCGCGACCGTGAGCGACGATTGTTATGTCGGTAACTTCGCCTACATCGGAGAAGGCGTAAAAATGGGTAAGAACTGTATGGTATACCCGCACGCTTATATCGGTGATCACGTGACGGTAGGAGATAACTGCGTATTCTATCCGCATGCCACCGTTTACGAGAATTGTACGATCGGCAATAATTGTATCCTTCATGCCGGTAGCGTAGTCGGGGCTGACGGTTTCGGATTCGCTCCCGAAGGTGAGACTTACAAGAAAATCCCGCAATTAGGCAACGTTATTATCGAGGATGATGTAGAGATCGGAGCCAATACGACAATTGACCGTGCGGTGATGGATTCTACGATCATTCACCGAGGCGTTAAGCTGGACAATCTCGTACAAATCGCTCATAACGTGGAGGTAGGCGAGAATACCGTGATGGCGGCGCAAGTCGGCATCGCCGGTTCCGTAAAAGTAGGAAAGCATTGTATGTTTGGCGGACAAGTTGGTTTGGCCGGACATATCCATGTGGCGGACCACGTCGTATTCGGAGCTCAGGCTGGCGTTATCAGCGACGTGAAGGAAGCGACGACATTGCTCGGGGCGCCGGCGATCAACGCTAAGAACTTCATGCGTTCCAGCGCGATCTTCAACCGTCTTCCGGATATATACCGCTCGCTGGGGCAAATGCAACGGGAGATCGAACAACTCAAGAAAGAAATTAATAAACAATAAAGACCTATGCAAAAACAGAAAACGCTTGCGGCAAGTTTCTCCTTGAAAGGAAAAGGGTTGCATACCGGATTAGATATAGAGATTACGTTTAATCCCGCACCCGAGAACCATGGATACAAGATCAAACGTGTCGATATGGAAGGCCAACCGACGATTGACGCCTTGGCCGAGAACGTGGTTAATACACAACGGGGTACGGTGCTTAGCAAGAATGGCGTTCAAGTAAGTACGATCGAGCACGCGATGGCGGCTTTATACGCTTATGAGATCGATAACTGCTTGATCGAGGTAAACGCACCCGAGTTTCCGATCCTAGACGGAAGTTCTCGCTTCTTCTCCGAGGAAATCCAAAAGACAGGGGTTGTTGAGCAAAACGCTCCGAAGGATTATTATATCGTAAAGCACAAGATCGAGGTAAAAGATGAGGAAACCGGTTCTTCGTTGATCATCCTTCCGGATGATAAGTTCAGCGTGAACGTATTGATCTCATTCGATTCGCCCGTGCTTTCCAACCAATTCGCCACGTTGAACGATCTCAGCGAATTCCCGACAGAATTGGCGGCTTCACGTACGTTCGTATTCGTACGCGAAGTGGAGATGTTGCTCAACAATAACTTGATCAAGGGTGGCGATTTAGACAATGCGATCGTTATCTACGACCAGAAGATACCGCAAGAATCTTTGGACAAATTGGCGGATATGCTGAACATCCCTCACAAGAACGTGCAGGAATTAGGTTATATCAATAACAAGCCGCTTGTATTCGATAACGAACCGGCACGTCATAAATTGATCGACGTGATCGGAGATATCGCCTTGATCGGTAAGCCGATCCGCGGACGTGTGATCGCTACCCGTCCGGGACATAAGATCAATAACCAGTTAGCTCGTATGATCCGCAAGGATATCAAGATGAACGAGGTGCAAGCCCCGGTATACGATCCGAACCGTGAGCCGGTGATGGATATCAACCGTATCCGTGAATTATTGCCGCACCGCTATCCGTTCTTATTGGTTGACAAGATCATCGAGGTTGGCGGGAACTATATCGTAGGCGTAAAGAACATCACGACCAACGAACCGTTCTTCCAAGGGCATTTCCCTCAGGAGCCGGTCATGCCGGGAGTCCTGCAGGTTGAGGCTATGGCACAAACAGGTGGTTTGCTAGTCTTGAATTCCGTAGATGAGCCAGAGCGCTATTCTACCTACTTCATGAAAATAGATGGCGTGAAATTCCGCCAAAAAGTCGTTCCGGGCGATACGTTGATCTTACGTCTGGAATTATTGGCACCGATCCGTCGCGGGATCTCTACCATGAAAGGGTATGTATTCGTTGGTGATAAATTGGTTAGTGAAGCCGAGTTCATGGCTCAGATTGTAAAAAACAAATAATAAGATAAAGTACGATAATGAATATATCTCCTCTAGCAGTCGTTCATCCAGAGGCCCAGATCGGCCAGAATGTAACTATCGATCCGTTTGCCGTGATTGAGAAAGATGTCGAAATCGGTGATAATTGCCGTATATATTCTCACGCCGTTATCTTGGATGGCGCACGGATTGGTAAAAATTGCAATATTTTCCCGGGAGCGGTCGTTGCCGGTATCCCTCAAGACATGAAATTCGCGGGGGAAACCACGACGGCGGAAATCGGAGATAACACGACGCTTCGCGAATGCGTGACGATCAACCGGGGTACCGCTTCCAAAGGTAAGACCGTGGTAGGTCGCAATTGCTTAATCATGGCTTATTCGCACGTGGCCCATGATTGCGTCTTAAAAGACCATATTATCATCGGTAACGCTTCGCAAATCGCCGGGGAGGTAGAGATTGATGATTTCGCTATCGTAAGCGGAGGTTCCTTGGTGCATCAGTTCACGCGTATATCCAAGCACGTGATGGTACAAGGCGGTTCTCGTATCGGAAAAGATATCCCTCCTTATACCTTGATCGGCCGTGATCCGATCGTTTATTGCGGTATCAATATCGTAGGTTTACGTCGCCGGGGATTCACGAATCAGCAGGTATTCTTGATTCAAGACATCTATCGCACGCTGTATACCCGAGGCTTGAATAATACGGAGGCGCTGAAAGCGATCGAGACCGAGTACGAGCCTAGCGAGGAACGGGATTTGATCCTCAATTTCATCAAGTCTTCCAGCCGGGGTATCGTAAGAGGTTCGATCGACGAATAAGCGACACAAACATCCGGACAACCAAAAACAAATCAGCGCAAATCCACATCTTACAATGAGGGGTTTGCGCCGATTCGCTATTTATGTCACCAAAAGGTTATTTATAGGGTAATTCCCGTGATCTGCCGGATCATTTCAAGATCGATCCCCATGGCTTTCATCTTCTTGGCGTTTTCGAGGTTCGCTTCTGTCTCGCCTTTTGCCAGTCCTTTCGCCTTACCTTTCTCC
The DNA here is from genome assembly GCF_000436315.1 of Parabacteroides sp. CAG:2. Lineage (NCBI taxonomy): Bacteria > Pseudomonadati > Bacteroidota > Bacteroidia > Bacteroidales > Tannerellaceae > Parabacteroides > Parabacteroides sp. CAG:2. Next base: position 45,962 of record NZ_FR885313.1, read on the forward strand.
TTATTTTCCGCTCTACTTTCCGCTAGTCCTTCCAGGTATCCTTCAAGCTTCGCCGAATCCAATACGTCATTTTGTATCATGACCGCATTCAGGTGTTCGTCGTAAGCGTATCTATCCTCGGGGGGCATGGAGTAGTATCTCAATTTTTCTCGAGCCTCGCCTAATCCCGGAGTCATGGTGTCAGGACGAATTGTTCCTCTTTTAAGGTAGTCCATCCATTCTTCTAGGGAAGTGACGGCTATCTTATCGAACTTATTGGTCCGTATGAGTATATATTCGGGGAAAATCTCGGGGGATAGCTTGGAGACAATTACGCTCCTCTCTTTCGTGTTGACTACCAATTGATCCTTGGTATGTACGCCGATGAAATGATTCTGCCCGTGATAAAGGTAGTCCTCGCCCAGTGATATGTACTCGGTTATGGTTTTCGCCACGCCATAGAGTACCTGTTCGAGATAATATAGCTTGCGAATATTTTGTATTTTCACGATGATGATCTCTCCCTTGTCGTTAAGCGCCTTGATGTCCACCCGGTTGAACTTGTCATCCTCATGACAGTTGATTACCCTCGCTCTCCAGTAGCTCCACGATGGTAATCTTCTCTCCAAGAAAAACCGTGAGAAAACCCTCCAGCACACCGAAGTTGGCTTTTTGCCGGAGCAGTCTCTTGATCGCCCAATCGAAACGTATGTATCGGTCTTTTAATTCTTTCATGCGTTGATCCTCCTCTTTTTTATCCATAGTTGATAGGTTTTAAGTTACGGCCCAATAGCGGGCGGTGTCGTAAAGATATGTCTTTTCGGGCGAAATGCAAAAGATTGATATCTGATACTGTGATTTTTATTATTTACCCATATTACAATTACCTATTCAAGGTGACAACTGCCACTAATATCTCAGCCGCAGGTTCCGTCTCTTTGACGAAGGTTGAAGACGAAGCTACGACGGTCGCCTCAGGTTCAGAAGAAATCCCATACAGGGATCAGATGCGCACCCTCTTTCATTATTTATAGCGACGTATATTGGGTATATCCATATTTTTACTACTTTTGAGGCAATAATAAAACTAAACGACTATGCTATTTAGATTTCTAATCCTATCAGATGAAGCAGATGACTTCAAGCGCGAGATCAAGATTGATTCCGAGTCTACTTTCTTGGATTTGCAAAACGCCATTCTCGACTCTGTAGGTTATACAAAGGATCAAATGACCTCTTTCTTCATATGTGACGATGACTGGAGTAAAAAGACAGAGATCACATTAGTGGAGATGGATACCTCTTCCGAGGAAGACAGCTATGTCATGGCCGATACTCAACTGGAAGAATTGTTGGAAGACGAGCACCAAAAACTACTTTTCGTTTTCGATTATATGACCGAACGTGCCTTCTTCATGGAACTTCGTGAGATCGTTCCGGGAAAAGACTTGGATGCTCCTATTTGCAGCAAATCGGTAGGTACGCCTCCCGCCCAAATAGTTTCTTTCGATGAGTTCGAGGCTAAGAACGGCAGTACGGACGTAGGAGAAGATTTTTACGGGGATTCCGAATACGATATGGACGAATTAGACAAAAGCGGCTTCGACGGTTTAGGCGAAGGCCCGATGGATAATCCTTACGACGACGAGCGCTTTTGATGAATTCCCTCGTTATATTACTTGGGCCGACAGGAGTCGGAAAGACCGAGTTAAGCCTCCAAGTGGCGGAACGTTTCGGCTCTCCGATTATCTCTTCCGACTCCCGTCAGCTCTATAAAGACCTTCCGATCGGCACGGCTGCCCCAACACCGGAACAAATGGCTCGTGTCAAGCATTATATGGTAGGCACTCTCTCGCTTACCGATTATTACAGCGCCAGCAACTTCGAGGAAGACGTGGTCTCCCTCCTATCCGAATTACATAAAACGATCCCGACCGTCGTAATGACCGGAGGCTCTATGATGTACATCGATGCCGTATGTAAAGGTATTGACGATATCCCGACAGTTACACCGGAGATCCGGGATGCCCTATACATGCAATTTGAAACCGAGGGACTAGCCCCTATCCTCGCTGAATTAAAAGAAGCAGACCCTGTCCATTATGAGGAAGTGGACCGGAATAATTATAAACGAGTGATCCATGCCGTAGAGATTTGCCGGATGACAGGCAAGCCTTACTCCTCCTTCCGCACGAACATTAAGAAAGAGCGTCCGTTCCGGATCATCAAAGTAGGGCTTAATAGAGATCGCGACGAATTATGCGACCGCATCAACCAACGTGTAGATCTAATGATGAGCGAAGGATTATTGGAAGAGGCTCGCCGGGCTTATCCCTTCCGTCATTTGAATTCCTTGAACACGGTAGGTTATAAAGAATTATTCAATTACTTCAGCGGAGAATGGACATTAGACCTCGCTGTGGAGAAAATCAAACGAAACTCCCGGGTCTACGCCCGGAAGCAAATGACTTGGTTTAAACGGGACCCAGAAATAACATGGTTCCATCCGGATGAGACCGAAGCTATATTTGCACATCTGAGCCAACAGATCATATAGCGTTTTAACAATGCCCATTATAAGGAGCTTACAATGGGCATTATAAACATGCTTGAATAGGCATTGTAAGCATCTTACAATAGGCATCAAGGTTTTCCGCTGATTATCAAAGCCAAACGCAACGACTTTATTTCTTGAAAACCAGATAAACCGCCGCTACCAAGAATACGAAAGCAAGCGCATGGTTCCATTTAAACGACTCCCCCTTAAAAGCGATGGTACTGAAGGCCACGAATACCACCAACGTAATCACCTCTTGGATCACTTTCAATTGAATCAAGTTGAACGGCCCCCCGTTATCCCGGAAACCGATGCGATTCGCCGGTACTTGGAAACAATACTCAAAAAAAGCGAGAAACCAACTAAACAGGATTACGCCAAACAAAGGAAGATGCTCAAACCAACTGAATTGTTGCTTCATCTTCAAATGACCATACCAAGCGCATGTCATAAAAATATTAGACACGATCAATAATAAAATCGTATAAACACTTTGCATATTATCTTATTTTTCGAGGTAAATAATCTTCTTGTATATTCGTCATGCTCCCCCAAAGGCTGTAACGGGCCTCCGGATTGATCGCTTCCAGACTTTTCAGCAGCTCTTTCATATCCGAACGACTGGAGCCCGACTCATAAGGACAGTTCTTCAATTGTTTCCGGTACCCTTTCCATGCGGCGACCTGAATCAACTCCCTCTCTTCCACCAGACACATCGGACGGATAATCTCCATATCAAACTTATCCATTTTCAACCGGGGAGGCATTGTTCCGAAAGCCCCTTGGTGGGTCAGGTTCATCAACAGTGTCTCTAGGATATCATCTTGATGATGCCCTAGTGCAATCTTATTGCATTTATGCGCCTTAGCGATCTCAAACAAAGCTTTCCGGCGAGTCCAAGAGCATAAAAAGCAGGGGGATTTGCGAGTGTCCGTAGAAGGATCGAAACTTGTCTCATGGACAATGAAAGGCAAATCATGCTCCTCCGCACAACTTCTAAGATATTCCCGATCCGAACAATAAGGGATATTCGTCATCACGATATGCGCTACCACGACCTCAAACCGAGGACAATAGATTTTCGACCTGCGCCCCAGTAAATCCACCAAGGCCAAGGAATCTTTTCCTCCGGACAACCCGACCAAGATCCGGTCGCCATCATTGATCAAGCCATAGTCGAAAATCGCCTTCTTTACCTTATCCTCTATCTTACGAAACAAACGTTCGTCCGCTGTCAATTTTGCCATATCTTTTCTTTACGGGCGCAAAATTATACATTTATCTTTTCGATTTGTATGCCTCTACAAAAATATTCTTATCTTTGAAACTGCATAACTATATAATCTAGAATAGACAAAATGAAACGGTTATCCAAAAAGCTGCTTTATACGCTAGGAGTTACACTCCTATGCGGAGGAATGCAACTACATGCGCAAAGTCTTGATCAGGCAAAAAAATTATATAACGACGGGAAATACGCGGAAGCCAAACCTGTGTTCGAGAAACTAGTGAAACAAGCGCCAAGCAATGCCTCTTATAATCAATGGTATGGTGTTTGCTGTTTCGAGACCGGAGATTTAGCAGGAGCGGAGAAACATCTTAAGGTTGCCGTAAAGCGTAGGGTACAAGACGCTTATCGATACCTTGGAGAAGTATACTACCAGACCTATCGTTTTGACGAAGCCGAGGAGATGTTCGACGAATACATCACCCTCCTAACAAAAAAGAAACAAGATGTGGAACCTTACCAGATCCGTATGGACTTGGCGAACAAAGCAAGCCGTATGCTTGATAAGGTAGAGAATGTCCAGATTATCGATAGCTTGGTCGTTGATAAAGATGATTTCTTATCAGCCTATACCTTAAGCGAGGAAAGCGGTACGTTGACCACTTACCAAGATTTCTTCCAGACTAACGATCCGGGCAACTCATCGGTATACATGAACCAGAAGGGGGATAAGATTTATTACGCCCACCCGACAGACGGTAACCACAATTGTCTTTTTACCCAATCCAAGCTCATGGATCAATGGGAAGACGAGAAACAGTTACCGATGAATATCAATAGTGACGCCGACGATGGGTATCCATTCGTGCTATCCGATGGCGTAACGATTTATTACGCATCCAAAGGGAACGGCTCTCTGGGCGGATATGATTTATTCGTCACTCGTTACAACATCAATTCCGATACTTATCTTACACCGGAGCAATTGGGCATGCCCTATAACTCCCCGTTTAACGATTATATGATGGTGATCGACGAAGCCAAGCAATTGGGATGGTTCGTTTCCGATCGTTATCAACCGGAAGGAAAAGTCTGCGTATACTTATTCATCCCGAATGACAACCGCGAGCGAGTAGATAGCGAGGATGTCGAACTAAAACGTGCCCGGGCCTCTATTGCCTCGATCAAGGATTCATGGAAACCCGGATCGAATTACGAAGAGCTTATTCATTTAGCTCATACCGAGATTCCTTATGGACGTATAGAAATAAAGAAAGATTTCACGTTCCCGATCCATGATGGTATCGTTTATTACACCTTAGACGATATCCAAAGTCCGGAAGCGAAGAACTACTACGAGAAAGTAGTTTCCATCCATAGACAGATCAAGGAGCTAAATGAGAAACTAGAGAGTTTACGAGCCAGCTACATCAAAGGGAATAAGGCGAAGCGAGAACAACTGAAGCCTACGATTCTTAATGCGGAAGAAAAGTTAAACAACCTGCTCGCTCAACCGGACGAATGGGAGAAAAAGGCACGTAACGCAGAGATCGTATACCTAAGAAACAACCATAAATAAGAAGAACTATGCTACTGGACATAGCCATCATCGTCTTCCTCATGGTAGCGGCCATCCTACTGATACTGGCAGAGATATTCCTTCTTCCGGGAATAACACTCGCGGGTATAGGCGGGGCTATTTTCGCTATCGGCGGAGTCGTTTTCGCTTATACGGTAGGTATATGGGTAGGGCATCTGACTTTATCCTTATCAATCATTACATTCGGAATAATCTTCGCTTGGTTATTGCGTTCCCGGTCTTTTAACAAGATCGCTTTAAAGACAGATATCGATTCCAAGCTGACATCCAGCAGGGATCTCGGAATAGAACCCGGAGACGAGGGGATCACGCTCTCACGCTTAGCCCCTATCGGCAAGGCCCGGATTAAAGGTATTAACGTGGAAGCGAAATCTCAAGACGAATTAATCGATGAGAACACGCCGATCGTAGTGATCAGGGTAGACAGTTACAACGTAATTGTCCGTCCTAAAGAAGAAACAAATATTCACGCTTAATTTTTTATATATGGAAATAACCTTTTTGCCACTTATCCTATTGGGGGCCGCAGTACTTCTGCTGGCAATCTTTTTCTATTATGTGCCGTTCCTGTTATGGATCTCGGCCAAAGTATCAGGAGTCAATATCTCCTTGATCCAGTTATTCTTGATGCGTATCCGAAAGGTTCCTCCCTACATCATCACTCGCGCGATGATCGAAGCGCATAAGGCAGGAATAAAGACGCTTACACGCGACGAGCTGGAAGCGCACTATTTAGCGGGTGGACATGTCGAGAAAGTAGTGCATGCGCTGGTTTCCGCGTCGAAAGCGAATATCGACCTTCCTTTCCAGATGGCTACCGCTATCGACTTGGCCGGACGTGACGTATTCGAGGCTGTACAAATGTCGGTAAATCCGAAAGTGATCGATACCCCTCCGGTAACAGCGGTAGCGAAAGACGGAATCCAGTTAATCGCCAAGGCACGTGTCACCGTTCGTGCGAATATCAAGCAATTAGTGGGTGGTGCCGGAGAAGAGACGATCTTAGCCCGTGTAGGTGAAGGTATCGTATCTTCCATTGGTTCATCCGAAAGCCATAAGACCGTATTGGAAAATCCGGATTCCATCTCGAAATTAGTGCTTCGCAAAGGGCTTGACGCCGGAACAGCTTTCGAAATCCTTTCCATCGATATCGCCGATATCGATATAGGTAAGAACATCGGCGCTTTCTTGCAAATGGATCAAGCTCAAGCGGATAAGAATATCGCTCAGGCGAAAGCCGAGGAACGCCGTGCGATGGCTGTCGCCCTCGAGCAAGAGATGAAGGCGAAAGCACAAGAAGCCCGTGCCAAGGTGATCGAGGCAGAAGCGGAAGTTCCCAAGGCAATGGCAGACGCTTTCCGCACAGGAAACCTAGGCGTAATGGACTATTACAAGATGAAGAACATCGAGGCGGACACTTCTATGCGTGAAGCGATAGCTAAACCGACCGGTACTCCATCAAAACCATTAAAGGACTAAAATAGTTATATACATGGAACTATCTCCAAGGGCAGGGTCGCACCTTGCCCTTTTATGATTAAAAGTAAACTTAATTAGCTGATCGAATATGAGAACAATCCCCGCTTCAGAATTAGCGATCCATTCAGATGGTAGTGTTTTCCACCTGCATTTAAAACCAGAACAACTCGCGGATCGTGTGGTACTTGTTGGCGATCCCGCACGGGTTACAACCGTCGCTTCCTATTTTGAGTCTCAGGAATGTGAGGTTTCCAGCCGGGAGTTTCATACCATCACGGGCCAATACAAGGGAAAACGTATCACGGTTGTATCCCATGGCATCGGTACAGATAATATTGATATCGTATTAAATGAGTTGGACGCTCTCGCTAATATTGACTTCTCAACCCGTACGATCAAGCCGGAATTCAAGCAACTTTCCCTAGTTCGTATCGGGACTTCCGGAGGGTTACAGCCATTTGTCCCGATTGGGACTTACGTAGCTGCGGAGAAATCGATCGGATTCGATGGAGTCATTTATTTCTACGCAAATAGTAATTCCGTTCGTGACGCAGACTTGGAATCTGAATTAATAAAACAGCTTGATTGGCGGCTTAGCGGCATATGGCCTTATGTCGTATCGGCAGATCCATCGTTGATCGAGCAAATCACCCGTAATGATATTATCCGGGGAACGACTATCGCGGCCAATGGCTTCTACGGGCCGCAAGGGCGCGAGCTCCGATTGCCCTTGACTGATCCGGAATTGAACCGGAAAATAGAGGCTTTCGATTACAACGGGCGAAAGATTACGAACTTCGAGATGGAGAGCTCCTCTTTAGCTGGTCTGGCCGCTCTCATGGGACACCGGGCAATGACCGTATGTTGTATTATCGCCGGACGTGTGGATAATCATATGAATACGGATTATAAAGGTTCTTTGGAAAAACTGATTGAAACTGTATTAGACCGTATATAATAATATCAAGACTATGAAGTGGGATCATTCACTAATCGATACGTTGGAATGGGGGAATCAGATCTCCCATAAGGAAGATAAAATAAAGATAGCGGACCTTATCGCATCTAAAGTCGAAAACGGACAAGTCATAGGTGTTGGCTCCGGTTCTACCTCCTATCTAGCGTTGATTCGCATAGCCGAACGTATCCGGACGGAACGTCTTTCCATCTTGGCGATCCCCACTTCATTAGAAATCCGGATGACTTGCGCCCAGCTAGGCATTCCGGTTACCAGCCTGTTTTCCCACAAGCCGAACTGGACCTTCGATGGGGCTGATGAAGTAGATTCCCACTTTAACTTGATCAAAGGGCGTGGAGGCGCCATGTTCAAGGAAAAGCTATTAATCAGTTCCAGTCCGCAGACCTATATACTGGTCGATCCTTCCAAGAAAGTGGAGAGGCTGGGAGCTAAATTCCCGATCCCGATAGAGATTTTCCCGGGAGCTCTCACCTATGTAGAGGACAGACTCCAGCGTTTGAACCCCGGTGAGATAAAACTTCGTATGGGGCAAGGTAAGGATGGACCGATCATTACCGAGAATGGCAATATGATCCTAGACGTATGGATGGACTATATCCCTGAAAATACAGAATCCACTCTCAAGTCGATTACGGGCGTACTCGAGAGTGGACTCTTTATGAACTATAAGGTAGAAGTATTAGGGCTTACTTCATGAATCCTTGTTGTTTCAATATCTTCAAGAGCACCTCGGAGAAATGTTCACTATTTTTCTTCGTATAGCGTACGTCCGTAAAGACCTGCGCCAGTGTTTCCTTATTATTCTCCCTTACAAACTGCTTATTCACCTCTAATGCCTCTTTCTCACTATACAAGGCATCGATGGAAGCCGGAGTAAAGTCCGTATAAGTCTCGTTTTGTACCACAGCCGCCAATGGTAAACGTTCAACTTGAGCGGGTATAGGCTCTGCCGGATAACCCACCGTAACCGTAACGATCGGGACAACCAGACGGGGAAGAGAAAGCGCCTCAATGATCTGGTCCGCATTATAAGCCGTCGTACCCAGATAGCAAATGCCTAAGCCTTTTTCCTCAGCGGCATTGCAGAAACTCTGGGCGAACAACATCGCATCTATCGTCGAAGCGATAAACGTTTGTAAATTATCGAATCCGGCCTCCGCTTTCCTGCACTCCGCCCATTTCACGAAACGGTTCGCATCCGCACAAAAAGTAAGTACCACCGGGGCTCCCGTAATCATTGGTTGGTTAAAATGAGCCGGAGCCAGTTTCTCCTTGTTCGCAGGGTCGCGGGTAACCACGACACTATACAATTGCATATTTCCTGTATTCGAGGCACGAGTAGCCACTTCCAATAATTCATTCAGCAAAGACTCCGGGATATCCTGATCCGTATATTTACGGATACTTCTTCTATTCTTCATGCATTCTAACATAGCAATCCTATTTTTAAATTCTCAATAACTAAATCCTAATATCCATGCCGGCATACGGTTAAACACGCTTTTCGGTAACCCGTAGATAGCCGCATAAGCGTCGGGTACGAAGCGGAGACGATCATATCCCCTTAAGGGATCACCTACGGCGAAGATATATTTACCGCCAATCAAGAAATCTCCGTTCTCCATGAATTCCACGTTCGCCACGGAACGCATCTGGCTTAAGAAATAGGTTTCACACATCAATTGCCGATTCTCCTTATCTCCGAAAAAAGAGATCAGCAAGTTGGTATCCCCCATAAAGACTTTCTGCTTGGCCGGAGTGGTTCCCAGTTGGTCTGCCGAGTAATAAATAAGCCTCACATCATGAAAAAAACGCAACAGGCTATCGCTTTGCTGACGAAGCATATTTGTCTTACGGGTTACATCAATCGATTTCGGACGTAAAGGAGCCGACTCAGCCACCATCATAAAATATTTTTGAGCTCGTTCCAGATTACTCATCGAAATAGAAACCACCGAAGGCAAATCCCGGCAAATCTCTTTTCTCACTAATTCTTGCAGACGGAAATAATACATATCCGGGTCTTGCCAATAAAAAGGATAACATCCATGTTCCAGATAGTTCCGGTAAATCGGCACAATATTCATCTCCGCATTGATCTCCTTCACCAAATCATGATGGTTCGCTAAGATATCCTCCAACGGAATGGGATCTTTATCCAGAATGCTTTCGTAAGAAAGGAATTCACGGAACGACATCGGATGCATGGTATAAAAAGCAGCCTCATGCCTTAACCCGTTCCGCACCTCTGTCTGCGAGTACAAAGAAGTGGTAGCGAAAACAATCTTTAAGGCGGGGTTGGCATCCAATAAAGTTGAGACCTCTTCCATCCAGCCCGAATAGAAATGGATCTCATCCAAAAACAAATAATGCCCCCCGGCTTGCAGGAACTCCTTAACCGCATCGGTCAATGAATGTGTCTCAAACCAGAAATCATCCAGATTCACATACAGGGCTTCCCGTGAATCTTCAAATTTCAACTTAATATGCTGTAACAACAAGGTAGTCTTACCAACCCCTCGAGAGCCGAAGATGCCGATTAACCGATCCTCCCACTCTATCCGTGCATGCAAATAACGCAGGAATGTACAATTTATTCCTTTCAACAATAGCTGATGATTCCGCTGAAGCAAGTCCATATACAAATCTGTTTTACGCGAATATAAAAAATGTTCCGTGTTTTTCGTACCTTTGTCAACACTAAACCAATAAAAAGATGAATACATCCAAAGTCTACTTTACTAATTTACGCACGACCCCCAGCAGCAACCTGCTGGATAAGATGGAACGTCTGGTAAAACGTGCCGGTATCGCCAATATCGACTTCAAAAATCAATTTGTAGCCATTAAGATCCACTTTGGCGAACCGGGGAATTTGGCATACATTCGTCCTAATTACGCCGCTCGCTTGGTAAGCCTGTTACGTGAATTAGGCGCGAAACCGTTCCTTACCGATTGTAACACCTTATACTCGGGCCGCCGCTCCAACGCTGTCGATCATCTTCAAAGCGCCATGGAAAATGGGTTCAATCCCATGTCCGCCGGTTGCAACGTTATCATCGCCGATGGCGTGAAAGGTACGGACTACCGGGAAATCGAGATCGACGGGCAATATTGCAAGGCCCCGAAAATAGGTGCCGCTATCGCCGATGCCGATATCATCATTTCCATGAACCATTTCAAAGGTCACGAGCAAGCCGGTTTCGGCGGTGCGCTGAAAAACCTCGGGATGGGATGCGCCAGCGTAGGCGGTAAACTGGAATTACATTGTGCCTCACAGCCTCGTATCGATACGGAGGCTTGTAAAGGCTGTAACATCTGTGTAAAGCACTGCGCTCACGATGCCATCCATTTGAATAACAACCGAAAGGCCGAAATTGATTACGAGCGTTGTGTAGGTTGCGGGCAATGTGTGGCTCTTTGCCAGTACGACGGTGCCGTAATGGGCGAAGGTGATACTTCCGAGCGATTGAATTACAAGATCGACGAGTACACGAAAGCCGTATTAGCAGACAAGCCTCATTTCCATGTTAGTTTTATCATGAACGTATCTCCGGAATGCGATTGCTGGAATCATAACGATGCCGCCATCATCCCTGATTTGGGGATCGCCGCATCTTTCGATCCGGTGGCCTTGGATAAGGCTTGCGCCGATATGGTTATCAACGCTCCTATCATCGGAGGTAATAAATTAGCCGAGACTCATCCTCACGAACACCTTGAGGGAGAGGATAAATTCCATTTGATTCATCCGGATACGAACTGGCAAGCCGGCCTACGTTATGCGGAGGAAATCGGACTGGGTTCTCAAGCGTATGAATTAATAACGGTTTAATAGACGGAATGAGTACAATTTGCGCTATATCTACAGCTCCGGGAGTAGGAGGAATCGCAGTGGTCCGTGTCTCCGGGCCGGATGCTTTCAAGATTTGTGATCGGATATTCCGGCCGAAGAAGGCAGGTAAGAGTTTATCTACCCAAAAGGCTTATACCTTAACGTATGGTTCCATCGTCGGTAACAATGACGAAACCATAGATGAGGTGATCGCCGCTGTTTTCCGTGCCCCCCATTCTTTCACGGGGGAGGATACGGTGGAAATCACCTGCCACGGCTCGACGTATATCCAACAACAAATCCTGCAATCCCTTATCTCCAGCGGATGCCGTATAGCGCAACCGGGTGAATATACGCAACGTGCTTTCATGAATGGCAAGATGGACCTTAGCCAAGCGGAGGCCGTTGCGGATTTAATCGCCTCCACTTCGGCCGGCCAACATCGTTTGGCTCTAAGCCAGATGCGAGGTGGTTTCAGTAGGGAACTCGCCGAACTTCGAAACCAACTGCTCCATTTCACCTCTCTCATGGAGCTGGAACTGGATTTCAGTGACCATGAGGAATTAGAGTTCGCTGATCGTAGCGAGCTTCGCACGCTTGCGGATCATATCGAACAGGTCATCTCCAAACTCGCCCAATCTTTCAGCGTAGGTAACGCTATCAAAAACGGTATTCCCGTCGCCATCATCGGTGAGACGAACGCCGGCAAATCTACTTTACTAAACGCCTTGTTGAACGAGGATAAAGCGATCGTCAGCGACATCCACGGAACGACCCGTGACGTTATCGAGGATACGATCAATATCAACGGCCAGCTCTTCCGTTTCATCGACACCGCCGGTATCCGTGAAACAAGCGATACGATCGAAGCTCTCGGTATTGAACGTAGTTTCAAGGCTCTAGACCAAGCGCAAATCGTCATCCTCATGTACGACTTAACCCGTGACCTCAAAGATTTCGAGGCTTTCTATCAAGAAATAGCTCCGAGATTAACGAATAAGTCTGTTATCTTAGCGATGAACAAATGCGATGTATTACCCGCATCCTCTCTCCCAACCTTCTCTTTCCCCACCGAAGGCTGGCATCAAATCGCTATTTCCGCCAAAGGCAAGCTGCATATCGCAGAGCTACAACAACTCCTCACGGAAGTCTCTTCCATCCCCACCCTCCACCAAAGCGACATCATCGTAACGAATGCCCGCCACTTCGAGGCACTTACGCATGCGCTGGAAGCTATACATAGGGTACAAGAAGGTTTGAACTCCAGCCTTTCCGGGGATTTCATCTCGCAAGATTTACGGGAGTGTATATTCCATTTATCGGATATCGTAGGAGAGGTTACGACGGATCAGGTGTTGGGGAATATATTTCAGCATTTTTGCATCGGCAAATAAAATACAGAAGAAATCTATTAATTATAATATAAACTTCTCCACATCACATCTAAAACTATTTAAGATTTCCTTTTTTATTATTTCAATAGTTTTTCTAACTTTGTCATTATTGAACCCAAAAGGATAAAGTATGCAAAGCAAAGAATCTGACATAAACGAGATCATGGAACAAATCGTTCAATTCTCAGAAGATAGAGATTGGGATCAGTTCCATAATGGCAAAGATTTAGCTCTTGCTCTTTCTATTGAAGCCTCTGAGCTAAACGAAGCATTTTTATGGAAAAGCGCAGAAGATGTTAAAATAGATAAAATAAAAGAGGAACTAGCAGACATCATTAACTATGCTTTCTTAATTGCTTATAAATATAATTTAGACATTAAAGACATCGTCTTAACTAAACTAAAAAGAAACGCAGAAAAGTATCCTATAGACAAAGCAAAAGGCTGTGCAAAGAAATATAGCGAATTATGATTAGAAATTATCACACAACAATAACAGATTACATTTTTAATAAAAAGACTTTTTCCGAATTGAAAGAATCAACATTCGGAGACAAATGGCCTGTTGTATATATAATAGAAGATAAAGGAAAAAGGTTGGCATATATTGGAGAAACAACTAATATATGTAATCGCATAAATCAGCATTGGAATAATCCAAAACGAAAAAAACTTAAAAGCATTCATATTATCCACAATCCTGCTTTTAATAAATCCGTAATTTTAGATCTTGAAGCTTTTCTTATCAAATATATTGCCTCTGATGGTAAATATCAGTTACAAAATGGAAATGGAGGTCAACATTTTCACCATTACTATCAACGAGAGGAATACCAAAAAGAATTCAAGTACATTTGGCAAATTTTAAAAAAACACAATATAGTTACTCAAGATATTAGAATCATTGAAAATAGTGATTTGTTTAAATATTCTCCATATAAGACATTAACAGAAGAACAATATAAGATAACATACCAAATAATCGAAAGATTGAAAACAGACCTATCCAATGGTATTCCCCGAATATCCATTATTGATGGTGGAGCAGGAACAGGAAAGTCCATTTTAGGTATCTTTTTATTAAAACTTTTAGTAGATGCTCAAAATGAGACTAATTGGGCTATAGAGGAAAATAATTTGGAAGAAGACCTTAACTTAATCGCAAATGGGCTCAATTATAATTTAAAAATGGGATATGTTGTCCCTATGCAAAATTTTCGTAAGACATTAAAAAAGGTATTCAAAGGTATTAAAGGATTAAGTCCCAATATGGTTCTTAGTCCCGCAGATGTCGCTAATTCACAAGACAAATATGATATTCTGATTATTGATGAATCTCATAGATTAAGACAACGATATGGTTTAGCTAGCCCCGGAGACTATAAAGCTTTTGATCATAAGAATGAGATTTTAGGATTAGGGAAGAAAGGGACGGAGCTTGATTGGATCTTAAAAAAGAGCAAATATCAATTTTTCTTCTATGATTCAGGACAATCCATCAAACCAACAGATGTTGATCCTGAAAGATTTTTTCTTCTACTTCAAAATAAACATAATTACAAGTATAAACTGACTTCTCAACTTCGTTGTAAAGGAGGAAATGATTATATTCAATATATCCAGAATATTTTAAATTGCAAACAAAAGTTAAAAATTACTTTTAAAGAATATGATCTGAAATTATATGAAGATGTTGACGACATGATATCTGAGATAAAAAAGAAAAATAAGGAAGTCGGACTTTGCAGAAATATAGCAGGATATGCTTGGGATTGGAAAACAAAAGGAAAATCATTAAGCTCAATAATAAAAGAGAATCTATTTGACATAGAGATTAATGGTTATAAATATATATGGAACAGAACAGATACAGATTGGATCAATTCCCCAAACTCAATCAATGAAATTGGCTGTATCCATACAACTCAAGGATTCGATCTTAATTATGCAGGTATTATTCTAGGACCAGAAATTGATTATGATAATGAAAAGAATCGTATTTTTATTTATAAAAAGAGATATAAAGACAACAAGGGAAAAATGGGAATAGAGAATGATTCCATTCTACTTGCTTACATAAAGAACATCTATACAACTATCTTAGAAAGAGGTCTGGAAGGTACATATATTTACGTATGTAATGACTCCTTAAGGAATTATTTAAAACAGTTTTTTCCTGTTATTAAGCATAATACAGAGAAGCTATTATTTACAGAAAAAGTTAAAACAATCGAGATCTGTGAAGATATTATACCAGAAGACCAATTTTCCGAATATCTTCCATTATATACAATTCAAGCAGCATGTGGCTATTTTGGAGAGGGTGATGAAGTAAATAAATTAGGATGGATAAAAGTATCAAATCTGGGAAAATTAGACAAAAATATGTTTGTTGTACAAGCCAAAGGTAATTCAATGGAACCAACAATTCATGATGGAGATTATTGCGTGTTCAGAGCAAACCCTGTTGGTAGTAGACAAGGAAAAATAGTTTTAACCCAGCACATAAACTTCTATGATGGCGATAACGTAGGTAATTATTCTATTAAAACTTATACCAGCCTAAAGAAATATTCTGAAACTGGAGAATGGGAACACGAAAAAATAGTTCTTGAGCCCAAAAACAAGGACTATAAATCTATTTCAATCGATAATGTGGACTGTAATGAATTTAAAGTTATCGGAGAGTTCATTGGAATAATTAAACCCTAAATAGAGAATTATAGTCTCTCCATCTGACATTCAATCCCGTTGATAAAATAGTTGAGCTTTACGAGCGATTGTTAAAGGCCGAGCAAGAAAAGGTGGCTATACTCCATGAGATCGTAAAGGATAAATAAGTATCGATCGCAAATCTCTTTCGCCTGACGAGCAAAACGAGATTAGAAAGAAGTATAACTTCGATAAATACAATAAATAATGAAAAAAGAAATTCTATTCGTCTTGTTAAAAGACTTTGCCGATTGGGAAGGGGCTTATATCGCTCCCAACCTCAATTTAGGTGTTGAGCCCGGAAGTGAAAGCAAATATATAGTTAAAACCGTATCTGTCAGGAAAGAGCCGGTTGTATCGATCGGAGGGTTCAAGGTGCTGCCCGACTATGGGATCCATGACATTCCGGCCGATTATGCAGGAATCGTATTAATAGGTGGCATGAGCTGGTTCACTCCGGAAGCCGAAACCATTGTCCCTCTGGTTAAAGAGGCCATAGAGAAGAAGAGGCTGGTGGCCGGAATTTGTAACGCCTCCGTCTTTCTTGGCAGGCACGGTTTCTTGAACCATGTAAATCATACCAGCAACGGATTGGATTACCTCAAACAATTTGCGGGGGTTAATTATACAGGTGAAAATCTTTATATGGATGAACTGGCTGTCAGAGCCGGAAACATTGTAACC
>NZ_FR885314.1:0-978 GCF_000436315.1 Parabacteroides sp. CAG:2
GATGAACCGTAAGCTGTGGGAATGGGAAATTGATACCCTCTTTATTGAATGTATCATATACAATCTCGTTAATATCAAATAACACACTCCAATAATCGCTGGCTTTTACCCAGACACGGACGGTAATATCAACGCTGCTCGCATTTAATGTGGAAAGAGCAATAAGTGGGGCTGGTGTATCCAATATACGTGGATCGTTTTTGATAATTCGCTGTATAACAGCCCTTACTTTCCCTATTACTTCTCCATATTCAACACCGAACACCCAATCAACACGCCGTGTTTCTTGCTTGCTATAATTGGTGATGGCGTTATTATTCAAAATCCCGTTCGGGACATATATCATACGATTATCAAGAGTCGAGAGTATCGTATGGAATATTTGTATTTCTTTCACTGTTCCGTTTACGTCAGGGCCTTCTATATAATCTCCAACCTTGAATGGTTTGAATACCAAAATTATCAGTCCTCCTGCAAAGTTGGACAAGTTTCCTGAAAGTGCCATACCGATAGCTACACCGGCAGAAGCCATCAAAGCCGCAAAACTGGTGGTTTCCACTCCCAGCTTGCTTATTACCGCAAAAGCCAGAATCATATTAAGTAGAATTTTCACCAAGCTTTTCAGAAAAGTCTGCACGCTTGGTTCCACTTTTCGTTTTTCCAGAATTTTAGCGACCAGCCTGTTTATCTGTTTGATTATAAAACACCCGATTGAATAAATAAGACAAGCAATAAAAATGTTTTTACCGGCATCTACGCTAAAATCCAGCAACTTGTCTAAAAACAAATCCAACTTCGTTGATAATAGAATATTCAAAAACATCTCTAATCTAAAACAAAATGAGCGACAAAATTAACAAAACCCCATTATAAACTTGTGTTATTTATAATAAAAATAACCCAAATAATAAGAACATAAACGAAAAGGGGCTGTCCAAAAAGTCGGATAGCCCCTTTTGTTTTTTACTTATTTCTGTA
>NZ_FR885315.1:0-22893 GCF_000436315.1 Parabacteroides sp. CAG:2
CCAGCAGGAATCGTCGCCGTCCTTGCCATAAGCGTCATTGATCATTGTCAACAGATCAACGATAGGTTGCATGGGCGTATGGGTAAACAAGTGCGCCCAGACGGGATTATCCGAGTCATGTATGCCCCTTATCCACTCCATTTCGGCCGTGTTATCATCCGTGTACATCTTGCGCTGCCCCACGGACTTGTGAAGGTCGGGGTCATCACTTGGATACAGGTATACGGCCGGGGTGTTTTCCGCGAAGCTCATCGCCACGACATCATACATCGTCGCCGCAGTGATGTAGTTGTTATTGCCATCCGGACGCATCATAACCTTCATCCCGCGTCCTAACTTAGCGATAGTCTTAGCCTGGTCTTCTTTCAAGCCCTCGAGGATTCGTAAGGGATCATCCTTGCCCCATTTATCTTGATCAATGTTATGGAAGTAAATCTCACCGCCAAAGTCCAATATTGGAGGTAATTCTTTCCATATAATATATGGATATTGAGCCGGTGATTTTGGATCATCGTCCATATATTTGATAGTGCTACCGCAGTTTGGCCATATCGCTACACCTACGGGCAAACGGTGTTCCACCCCGCAACCGTCCGTATAACCCAAGGTCTTCTCGGGTACATATCCGGAGCTTTTTGCCTGTCCGATATGATAGTACTTCTCGTCGTCTACCCATTTCTTATTGACGGCGCTCCATACCTTTCCATAAGCACCTACAGGTCCGTCGTCCGCCGTATATGTAAATATAAACTTTTTGTTATACTTCAGCACCGGAAATTGAGCCGTCACCGCATTTGCATCAACACCATCCGGAAGCGTGATCGTCAATTCGATATTCCCTCTCTCGATGGGAGCATAGTTAATGGTGTCAGCCTTTGCCTCGCAGATAGTCGTGCTATCCATGATCTGCACATATACCGTTTTCTGACCCGCGCCGTTCGAAAGCGTAAAAGGTATTACAGACAGCTTGGGACTTGGCCACGCTAGCCATTGTGCCGTGGCCAAGTCCGGGTTCTCCGAGATCTTGTAGTGCGATGGGACACCATCCTTGTCGACCATTACGGAGACCTCCCGGTCATAGGTCTTGCCGGCATCCTCATTAATAAATACATTTCGCAAGGCCAAGGGGACGTACGGGTCTTTATATTCCAGTTCCGTGACGCGAATGTTGGACACGGAATAGAGATTCTTAACCTGTGTGTAAAGGGTTTTATTCCCAAAGCCGGATGACAATGTAAATGGGATATTCATATTGTCATCTATCATATCCATCCACTTAACTTCGTCAATACTCTGATTCTCGGAGATACGGTATGACAACGCTGCCCCGATACAGTTCAAGTGGACGGTGACATCCGGAGACTTTACAATACCGTCAACCGCTTCCGTGACGGTCGCTTCGCGAAGGAAAACATCCGTATTTTCAGGAGCGTCATTTGATTTATATTCCTCCAGCATCATGAAGGCCAATATTGGGTAACTGGTGTTAGCGCCTTCTGTCGCATTGACTATATCCACGTAAATGATCCCACTTGATGGTTGGCGGTCTTCAATCGTCAAGTATGATGTCTTGTTGCCTTTGAGGTTTATGGTCTCAGAATATATGCCGTTGATCTTGATCCTTGTCAGCAGGTCTGCGCCGTAGGTTGTCGCCCCGAACGCCTTGAACGTATATCTGTACTCATCATTCAGGCCGCTGAACTTAAGACGTGCCACCATATTCTCGGAGTTGTTCGCCCCGAATCCCGGACCTCTCCAGACATATTTGTACACGGCCGCTTCAATTCCCGGAATCTCACAATATCCGGATTCCACCGGACTGCCCCAGTTGTACTGAGGCTTGTTTTGCACAGGAGAAAGAATGATATTAGAAGCTCTGCCATAGCTATCTTGAAGCTTCACGGATAAGGCATCAGCCTCGGGATTACCGACAATATTATTCCATTCAGTATCAGCCGGCAGCGGGGCGGTTGAAGAACAGAAGTTTAATTTATAGATGGCCTCTATATTAGTAAAGTTGCCTATAATATTGACGACCTTAACGTCGCTGAATGCCGCCAATTCTACTCCGTACTCCGAATATATACTCCCCCCTGTAAAGGTGATTCGAATATCCGTTTTTGCGTCATAGTCCTTTAATGAGTCCTGCGGGATATTAAGAATGAGATTATTGTGATTCGCCTCGTCACGGGCTACATAATTGATCAATCTAAGACTTCCGTCTTCGGTAAGGGTGAATTTAGCCTTGGCGCTAGCTTCTATAGCGCCGATCGGGAGATCGAAGGTCAGTGCCACCTTGCTCCCAAGCTTGTCGGTCATCGCATATCTCACGACGGGGGAACACTCCTCCGCGAGCAACGTACGTGTTTCCAGTTCAGGAGCGTACGCGCTCTGGCCGTTCAAACCGACCGCCCGAACCTTGTACGTATAGTTATGCCCTACTATCAAACCGCTGTCCATATATGTCAAGACTGACTTGTCATCGACCTTTCCAACCTGCAAGAAAGATCCGGTGCCATCCGATCTGAGTACGGCGTAATAAACAAAATCAGCGACTTGCTCATTGGTATATGCCCATGACAGCGTGATGCTCGTGGCGGTCCTCCCCTGTACCCTAAGATTGTCCGGCGCGGGAAGCTCGCTGAATGTACGCACGCTGGTATAGTCGCTCATCGTCCCGGTCTTGTCGCCCCTTACCGGACGTATCTTATAGTAATAGGTCGTATCGGGAGACAGCCCGGATATCACGGCCTTGTTCTCCACGCCTACGCCGACCGTCTTCAGTGGCGTATACCCTGTCTCTGGGAGACCGGACACGAATATCTCATAGCCGGTGTCCTCCGTATTGGTATTGTTCCACCATAGTTCTATGGCCGAGCTGCTGACAGTCTTGGAGGAAAGATCCGTGATCTCGCTCCGGTAGTCCGGTTCCGGCACCGCGTCAAAAAAGAAGTACTCCGGGAACTCGGAAACGTTGGCTCGTATCATACCCCTAATGGTAGGCTCTGTCACCTCGTCGCCGTTACGTCCATGCGCGCCCTCCGGATGGAGATCGATGTAATCGCATACGGCATCCACCTGCCGCCACGCGAGGGCGATATTGCGCTTGACGGTCCAGATCACGTTGCCGTTATCATCCAAGTTAGGCTCGGTCTCCCATTCCTCGCGATCTTGCTCGTACTGTTGCGCGCTAAGGCTGTTGCCGTGCACCAGTGATTTTGCGCATACAGGCCCGACGATCGGGTAATAGGGGTTCTCCTCCGCTGTCGGGAGCGTGGTTATCTCGTCACCCTCGGCGGGGCTCTCCGGATAGGAGGCTGGCGATTGCGTATACGAGCTGTACTTGTCACCTATATATGGTTTATTGAGCAATACCCATTCCCCATTTACGTAACGTTCCTTGCGGCTGGTCGGTAATCCTGAGCGCCTCTGATCCCACCCAAGATCACTGGGAACATCCTGGGGGTTCGGGATATTCGGCACATAAACCGTTACATGTTTTACAAGATCGACGCCGGAAGGGACAGGGATCTCGACACCCTCCACACCGGTATTCTTATTGTCGTTGAGATAAACCGCATAAGCTCCCTTGTCTTCTCCTTGTTTTTTAAAGCATGCCACGACGATGCGTTCATCCCCGCCAATGTATTTCATTCCGGTGTAAACATATCCCTTTAGCCGGTTTCTGAACGTGGCGATCCACCAATAGGCGCGGGTTATCGGGTAAGCCCCGTTTGTCAGTATCTGGCCAAACAAGCCTGTGGTAGCAAAACCTCCACGGTCAAAACCGTGTTCAAAGGCCTTAATAGCAGCGGCTTTCGCTCCGGGAGTCGTATCTTTACAATCATCCCAGTGGAACATCTCAAAACCCGCTCCAGTTCCCCATTGACCTGCGTCAAAATAATTGGATTCGCATTCCGTGGAATAGTAATTTACGAAATCAATACCAATTGACATCATCTGGATACATGCTCTGACAATCCATGCGCCTTTCACGTCCGAGCGATGCCGGTCGGGGATAGTCCAACTACCGATCTGCCGTCCGGCTTGAGTATAACATTGATACTTGCAACTTTTCTCACGACCACCCGATTCACCCCATCCGAATTCGGTTAAGGCGATTTCCTTATCAGGTGCGAAGCGGTCGCGCAACTCTACCATCTTCACCAGTTCACCGCCAGTTGCATTCTTTATCGCCTCCTCGAAGGTGATACCATATTGCACTTTCTCCTGACTACTCCCTTGATTACCTATATTGCTAAAGTACATGTGCATGGAAAAAACATCAACGGGGATGTTGGCGCTCTTTCGCCCTGCCTTCCATCGCAACATGGCGGCCAAATAATAGGCCTTGTTTACGCTGGCAGTTCCAGCGCTGATACCAAGCACCCCACCACTTTTGATTCCAGGAAGCACATTCCCCTCTTCATCCACAAGCGAGCTATCATGCCCGTCACATGCGGCGGACAGCATAGCCGCATATTCTTCGCTGTGGGTATATCCTACCCATCCGGACCAGTTTTGATCCGGCTCGTTCTCCGGCTCTATACCGGAAATCAAGTCTAAACCTGTACTCAAGGATTCGGATTCGGGGAAAAACAAACCGGCACCGTCAATCTTGTTCTTCCCATACTTAGCGGCAATAGCGGTACACAGCTTTGCGTAAGTCCTGTAATTCATAGGATCACACGTGGCACCAAAATATTTGTCAAGTCCTCCAACCCCACGTTTTGGCACAGCCCGCCACGCATCCGGGTACCAGTAGTTATCACACGGGCGGTTATGTGAGCTGACAGTCTTGTCATAAATGCAATAGTCAAATACGCCCGTGTTGCACAGGAAAGGCTTAAGCCCATATCTAAGGTAAGTGTTCCTTAACGTGTCCTCCAGATACTCTCCAGTACCGTTATTGCCGGATACCCAATCAACCTTGTTAACCTTGAATCTCATGTCCGATAGGCTGCTATAGGCATTCTCTGTGCCATAATTAGCCGCGAAATGACCGAAATGGATGTACATACGCATCCGCTCTCCGCTGCACATCGAGTGTATGCGCCCTTGTTGGTAACCATGGCCGTTCGTGCAAAAAAACTGGTCTACGGTCTTGCGGGCCGTTGAGCGGCGCAAGGGTGACATGATCCTCTCCGGGCGTGAGGATGTCGGGCGACCGTATATCAGCAGGTTGTCGATACGCTCGATCGTGCCGTTATACTCTGGATCCGGAAACGCCTCCGTCCCCTCCGGCATGACGGGACTTGTAGAGGACGATCCGAAGTCCATCATATCGAATGAGATCTTGACGAACCGGTACCGGGACGAGTGGAAATCAAGCGACGCCCAATCGTTATTCACGATGCTTATCTGCCCGATTTTTTCCCAGTCATACCCTTGATCCAACATCCCATATGCGGAGAACCTCGGCTTGGAGCGGGAATAGACGAACATCTTGTCTATGACGTAGGCGGAGAACAGGTCTATGACGATGTCGAAAGGCGAGGTGTCCCGGCTGTACTTGTACTGGTACCAGAAGGTCGAGTAGCCCTTGTTCGTCATGTCCGGGTACCCGTCATCGAGGAAGACGTTCCTCTCGGTCTCGTCCACCATCCTGCCTACCGAGCAGACGGTCCCGTCCGTGTCGGTGAGATAATTCCTGAGCTGGGGGATGATGTTCCTTTCCGTCAGGTTGATACGGTAGGCCCTCGTCATGTCCTCGCTGCCGACCGTGCGGAAGTACACGGGATCCGAGGCCCCGGATATGTATTCCACCCCGAAATTCACCTTGATGGTTTTCAGGTATACGTAATACTCCCTGTTAGGGACGAGACCCGATATCGTCGTTCTCTGCAGCGTCCCGGGATTCTCGGGCGTCGGGATGGCCGGGACCTTGCGGAGTCCCGCCCACACCTTCGGGTTGTCGGCGTCAACGGGGCCGTTGGCGTATCGCATGTCGTATTCGGTTCCCCTGTCGTAGATGTTATTCGCGTAAGGGGCCGTCCATTGCGCCGTGCAGGAGGAGCTGTCATAGTAGACAACCTGGAAATCCTTGATACGCTGGGGGGCAGGATAGGTCGTGTCCCCTATGACCGTGCTCGTGTGCACGTAGATATGATCGCCGACCCGGTTGTAACTCAATATGGCGATCGTATCCCTGTTCAGCGGCAGGTCTATGGTGCCTCTCATCGTGTTGCTTAATACGATCTGCCGGAGGCCGCTCTGGTAGACCATGACCTTCCCGCATGATCCCTCCCTCGTGTTCTGTATCTCCAGGTTATATATGAGGGTGTCCTGTCCGAGCGCTACCTTGGCGTAAGGGGCCTTCAGGAAGTCGATGGCGATACGGCCGCCGGAGGGTGTCACCTCCCTGAATATCTCCGAGGTGAATACCTTGTCCACCTCCAGCTTGATCTCCTTGTATGCCACGTCCTTCGGGTCCCATACGTACATCCCGTCACCGGCGATGAAGAAACCGTCCTGTCCGGTCCCCGTTGGATACGCCGCTCTCAGGGCCTCCAGGGAAGGGAAGCTGTCCAGCAACCTGTACTCAAGGTTATCCCCCTTGTCTCCCTTGTCACCCTTCAGGCCCATCAATTGCTCAAGGGTGAAGTCCTCGTACCGGAAAGCGTCCCCCCGGTCGCCTTTCTCCCCCTTGAGGCTCTCCAGCTCGACGATATCCTCCCATGACCCGGCGCCAACCTTCCATTGGAGATGGGTCTCGGTTTTTCGGAAAACCACCCTTAGCTCCGAGAGGGCGAGCAGGTCCTTCCACTCTCCATTACCCAGTTTCCATTGTACGTGTGTCGTCGTCACGCGAAGATTGACCCGCAGCAAGGACAGGGGGGCCTCCACCACGTCATGTATCCCTCCCGGCATACGAAGGGCCGGGAGGGAGCATACGCTATCGAGGGATGTCACCACCTCCAGGTCTCCGACCCCTGTCGATCCGGATTCCAAGGCCGACTTGATAATGGGTTTCAATATGGCGGCGAGCGCCTTGATGTCATCGGTTGAGTATGCCATTTCGTTATTCGATTGACTGGTTAGACAAATCCATGCGCTTACTTCCCCTTTTTAGCCGGAAGTCTCTTGGGCGTCAGCGCCTCGATCAGCGCGCGTCTCAGAGGCGCGGAGGCGCTGGATATGTCGAGGATCGACAGTATCTCCTTGGCGGTCTCCTCGCCGACCTCGATCGGTCCGTCACTGAAATATATCTCCTTGCCAAAATCGGAGACGGCTATGTCACGGGCCGCCCCCCATACGAGGTTGCCCAGCTCCTTGCGGGTGTCAACGATGATGGGATCGCCCTCGATCGTCGCCTGTACCCTTAAATTCTTGAAATCCACTTTTGCCATGACTGTTAATTCTTTAATCGTTAGAAACCCCTGTTATGATCCCGTTCTCGACGGTAAACCTCACGCTCTCCGAGCCCGCCTCGTCATAGAGGTCATCGATATCCGACAATACCTCGCCTATGACGGTCTCCATGGTCTTGAAATCATCCCCCGCGGAGAAATTATAACCGACCTGCCCCTTGCGTTGGTGGTTGATGGTAAGTACCTGCCTGCCCTCTCTCGTGACGGCGGCATATATGGAGCCAAGCCCCTTGCCGGGCTCGTACGCCCCGGAGTACCTTACCGTCTCCCCGCCGGGCAGGCTGCCTGTCACCTCCTTGGTGACCTTTGTCAAAATCGTTAGTTCCTTTCTCATGATCGTATGTTTTAAATGATGGTTCACTCGTTCTGGTAGCCGACGATGATGCCGCCGACCACTCTCAACCGTATTTTATCAAGGTCCACGTCCGTCCCGAAAGAGACTCCTTGGTGTCCCCGGCAGTAATAATCGCCGGATGACCACACGTTCCCGACGCTGCTTAGCGTGTCGCAATGGATATTCCCGTACCCGGAGGCCGTTATGGAGCTGCAGGATAACGCCCCGTCGATATAGACCTTTCCCCCGAATTGGGCGGCGTATCCGTTCGAGAAACCGATTGTCGCTGCCCCGCTGATGATCAACGTGGTCCCGGGGGTCCCGGCCAAGGCGCTCCCTCCCCACACGAAATTTCCTATCTTGACGATATTCGAGGTGATGCTGTCTGCGTCTATCAGGCTGGCGTAGATCTTCCCGTTATGGTCGATGAGTACGCCGTTCAGGTCTATCTTGTTGCCCTTGATCGTGACCGTGCTGGCCGTCTGGTTGATCATGGAGACCACCGTGTCCCCGTTATAGTCCGTGGTCGACACCTTTTGCGTGATGCTCCTCGCGTTCACCTCAATCGAGGCGGAGAGATCGTTTCTGAGGCCGGAGAGCTCCGAGCTAGTGGCGTACAGGTACAGGCTGTCATTGATCCCGTCTATCCGTAGGCCGAGGTCCGTGATCGTCTTGCTGTTGTTGTCCGTCTTCGTCACGTAGGCGGACAGGGTGCCGTTCGTGTTGTCGAGCACCAGCCCCATGTCCGTCACCGTACCCTTTAGGTTATCCACCTTGTTGGCGTACATTCCCACACGCTCGTTCGTCTGCTCCAGCTTGGTTGACATCTCCACCCGGAAATCGTCCAGCGGCCGGCTCGTGAGCAGCAGGTTATAGATGAATATCTCCCCGGTATGGGAGATGGTAAAATCACCCGTCCCGTCCCATTCCCCGATAAATTCCTCCTGTGCGAATGCGTCGGTGGGCGTCATCGCCTTGGTCTCGTACAGGTCCTGCCCGGGAAAACCTATGGTGAGCGTACCGGCCGTCTTGACCTTGCACATGAACGATATATAGAACGTGGGCCATTTCGTGGTCCCGTCCGGCATCTCCACCAACCCCTCCGGCCTGCGTGACAGCTTGGCGTTCAACTGCCTGATCGTGGAGTTCTTGATGCAGAGGGCGAGCCTGTTCAACACCCGCACGATACCGGTTATCCGGTCTTTCTCCGAGTAAAGGGAGTCGTTCACCGGGATGTAACGCTCGCTGACGGTGAATAACGACACGTCATTGCCCGGCTCCCATCCGACGATATCCTCGGAGAAGGACGAGTTGGTGAGATAGTTGTCTTTCTCCGCTATCTCGTGCCGGATGGATGACATCTCGCTGGAGAGCTTGCCGTTCATCACTTGGAATAGCGTGCTGACATCCTCTCCTGTATCCGAGAGGATGAACTTTCCACGGGCGTAAAGATTCTCCACGTACGCCCCGTCACCGTCCAATCTTCCGAAATAGGGCGTGACCAGACCGTTCAGGTTCCCGATACGGACCTTCACGCAATTCTCAGGGTCGGTCTTCATCCCCCGGATCACGTCCATGTAGGGCGTTCCGAACTCGTCCACCGTGGTGATCTTGATGATACCGCTACGGGTGGAGTTATCCGGGTTGTCCACCCGGCATAAGGTATCCCTCTTTGTTACCTGCGACAGGTCGCCCACGAAGTTCTCGAAGGTGAGCCAGTCCAGACGGTTCTCACCGTCGGAGAGGTAGCCTACGCCCACCGACACCACCTTCAGCTCGTATTGTTTCACCATCTGGTAGTTGTTCTCAAGGGTGGGATCGCCTTGGAACTGCTGGACCATGAGGATGTCACCTTTCCGGAACGGGTTGTACAAACGTCCCCCGTCCGTGTCGAGGTAGATCCTGCCCGAGTTTGCGTCGTAATGGTCCACCTCCATCATCGCGGAGAAGATACGGTTGTCATTCTCCCCTAGGAGCTGGGACACGATAAACTCGTAGACCCGTAACGTTCCCCGCACGGCGATATCATCGATCTCCAGCTTGTATCTCGTCTCGTTTATCCCGGCGGCGTTGGTCCGGATATACGGTGCGAGCATCCAGCCCGTCCCGTTAGGGAACCCCGAGGCAAACATGGGCGAGGATAGGGAACCGGCGAACATGGAGTCATTCTTCACCTTCAAGTCTTTCAGCCACGCAGTGCCGTCGGCGAACAGGCGGAACCCGTTCTCATGACCGAAACCGTTGGCGTCACGGTCTGAGTAGATGGAGGAGTCAAGACCGGCAAGGATGATGTCCTTCTCGAACGTGATGTTGCCCGCCGCCGTATCGTCGATATCCTTGCGTAGGTAACGGTCATCGAGGGCGGATATAGGTTTCAGTATCTCTTTCAAGGTTCTTAGGGCCGTGAACCCGTTCTCGTCGGATGGTTCCGTCAAGTCATCCAATTTTATATGGTAAAGGCCGTCACCGGTTCCCCCGGACCCGCCAGCCTCGTTGACGATGGCCCTCCATGTGTCCCCGAGCTCTTTTATGATACTGTTCCTTATGGTATCATGTATCGAGCCAAAAGTCGCTACGGATGCTTTCGGGTTATGCGGATCAAAGGCCGGGAATAATACCCCCTCGCCAAGCTCTTGCCGTGGGAGCTCAGCTAAGCGAGGGGGAAAAATAAAATCCGGCGAGGAGAGGTTTGGAACCATTAGATTATCCGGAAGCTCTTTCTCGTTACGGATAAGGTTCAGGTACCTCGAGATCTCCGAGAGTCGGTACGTGAACGTATAGGAGCTCGGGAGATCGTTGGAGGTGTAGGTGGCGTCGCTCTCGGTGACGATTATTCTCCGGATCATGGACGCCTCGTATATATACTTGGCCCGGCTGGGGAAAAAATCCAGCAACCAACGGCGGGAGTAATCATCGAGGAATCCCGTGTTCTTAACGAACTTACGATCGGTCTCCACGTCATACTCGGACAGGTTCTCGTCCAGTTCCGCTATCAGGTGGCCATGCTCTGCCTGCAGACGGTTCACCCCATGGGCACGGAAGGTGTCCATACCACCCAGACTGTTCTCGAAAAGGAACCATTGCTCGTCCTCGGAATGGATATCCGTGAATTTATAGAATTGCGATACGCTCAGTCTCGCTCCGCCGGCCTCGGCGTAAACCTCGAGATAGCTGGGGTACTTGTTCCCGAATAGCTTGGCTACGATCGCGTATTGGAGATTGAGTGTCACGCACTCGCCGGCGGTCATTCCCTTCAAGGAGGTCATGCTCGAAGATTTGTCCGGGAACGTGGCCTTGGCCTTTACCGTGCAGTCCGATATGGCGTAGTAGGTCAACCACTCCGGTGAGTAATAGGTCACCTCCTTGACCTTTGGCTGCCACGTGAGGAAGTGGGACTTCAACCAGTTTCCCGGCGTGTCCGCCAGATCCGCTATCCCGCACCGGATCGCCCGGAACGAGTGGGAGGTCCCGTCTATCGTGGCCGTGAAATCTGCGAATATGGTATTTTGGGAATAGATCTCTTGGGCCGTGTCCAAAGTATAGCTCAATTGGCTTTCCACCACCTCTCTCACGTCGATCGTGACTATCTTGTCCGGCCCGGGCTCGTAGCTTTGCTCGAGCAAGGTGGCCGTTCCTTTCTTCAAGATGAAAGAGACGGCCTCTTTTGCCCCCAATACAAATCTCCTCATGTTCCCGGACAGGCTCAGAGTGTCTGGTTTGTCTATGATCGTTGCCATTTGCGATTATTTTACCCCCAAAAGTATGGCTGTCGGATGGTCCGATAAAGGACAGTTACCGGGTCACGGGCTCGAGCCACACGGTCAGGGTACCGTCCTCCGGATCGGTCGGTCCGGATGCGGAGCCACGGCTATAGAATTGCACGGGATAAGTGGCTTGATGGTATTTCCCGCCCTGCACGTATTGGTAAGCGCTTGGCGGGGCGTAGAATATGGTCATGGGTTCCTCCTTGAATACCCATCTTCTTTTCACGCTGTCGCTGGCGTTGGACCGGGAGTAGTTGACCTTCCATTTATACTTGGATACATGGGAGGCGAACCGCTCCGCCTCGGCCATGGCCGTGGATACCGGCTCGTAAAGCCTCGTGGTAAGGAACGTGGATTCCAAGGGTTCCCGGGAACCCGGGCTATATTGTATGGCGGAGGGAAGCAACTCCTGTCCCTCGATCGTCACCTTCCTGTACTCGGAGAGCGATACCTTTTGGATGTCACTGAGAAGCATGCTCGCTTTTATCTCGAGCAGAGAGTTCCGGAGCAGGGAATCGTAATTCCTCCAGAACCGTTCGAAAAGCCCGTCCGGGCCGTGGTAGGCGAGCGTATAGTTCCAGAGCTTGTTTCCATCCGCATCATGATTGAGGATCGTCCCGTAGTCCAGTTTCCCGGCATGGAATACGAACGCCGGCATGGGTTTCAACTCCTCGTTATCTTCCGCCTCGCCTACCACCTCAGACGTGGAGTCATTCACGGAATCCATGATGATGGAGGAGTTCAACGATCTTCCGGTCCCTATATAAATCCCGAGATGCGGGATGGCCCCGGCTCCTCCGCTGCCAAAAGCAGGTGTATAGACCATCGCCGGTAGCACGTCCGGGGATTCCTTGCTCTCCGTCTCCAGTGTCCCGCCGGCGTAATAATCCATCGTGACCAGACCGATCCGTTGCGTGACCGGCGTGATCCCCTTGTAACCTCTCCGGACAAACTCACCCGATATCTGGTTATACTCCACGTCCGGGTATTTCTTTAATAGGTCTACCAAGGTACTGAACTCCTCGTTCTCGTTCCCCGTGGCTCTTCCCGTCGTTGGCATCGGGCGCTCGCTCTCCTGTTTCTCTTCCGGCGGCGTGAGCCGGTCACAGGTAAGCTTTAACTGCTTGAAGCTCGAGGGATGGTTGACTGTGTATTTACCGGCTACGCAATCCGTGAGGTCGCAGGAGGGTGTCTCGTTCAGGTTCTCATCGAATAGCACGATACGGATGGTCTTGCGGGTCTCGTCCGGGATGAACTCGCAGCAGAATTTATACCGGTATACGTCCAGTATCGTCTTGATCATGCAGTCCGGGACGATCTGGGAGTATCGGATCTCGCTCTTTACGATCGTATCGATCGTGTTGTTCAGAAAGACCATGTCCTTGAATGGGGTGGTGCGGGAAAAGAAGGAGTCCTCCAAGGTGTAGCCGAGATAGGCGAATATCTCCTCCAATAGATGCAATCCACGGATGAAGGGGGATATGTAGAATCCCGGAGCTAACCGGATCGTTTTCTCATCGACTACCTCCGTCCGCTCCACGTCGTTGTAAAGACGGGGATATCCGTCCGGTCCCGGATCACCGGTGGCGTTTAAAGAACCGGACTCTAGGATGGCCGGGAACAAGGCGAATCGGTCGTCATGTGTAATGAACAGGTTCCGGCAGAAGGATATCGCCTCGCTGACAGACGCGAACTTGAGAACCTTGTCCTCAAAGACCGTGGATAACGGTACATCCTTGATCTTCTCGTAGAACGCTCCGGTATTCAAGTAAAAACTGGTCTCGATCCCGCTCTTCCGGTTCGCCGACAGGATGGCTTGACGGCAGGGAATGGAGAATACCCCGTGTTGGATCATGGCGTTGATCCGCTGCGAGGCCTTGCTGATCCCGGCCATGTTATCCGGATAGATGAGTAGTTCCCTATTCCTGTCCGTGGGAGGGAGTGTTACCGGTAAGCTCTGCTCTCCGTAATCGTTAAAGAACGGGTTCATCCGGGATAAGGTCAATTGGATGTCTCCTAGGTCGTAAGCCTTGCCGGATTCGTGAATGATGTCCATCTTATTTGCCTCCTATCTTTTTGGATTTGTCCAATGTCTTCTGGGCGGCCTCGATATCGCTATAAACGATATAGGCCCTCATGCCTTTTGCTCTTAGTTCGGAAAATAGCATAAGTAGCTGTGTGAGTACTTTGAGTAATTCCGGATTATTACTTGAAACCATTACATTTTCTTCATCCGAGCGTCCATTGTATCCACCGTTGGCGAATCCGTTGACGGGAAGAGGATTTGTGCTTGTTCTTTGTCTTCGGATGGCATCCAAGGCTAGGATATGGTTCATGGAAACCGGATCTTGTAATTGCCATGCCGGTGTAACGTATTCTTCTCGATGTACGGGACCAGCCACTTCAAGTATACCACCGTTGCCGGTGAATCCTCCGTTGTACCAACCGGTGGAGTCTGATACAACCCGTTGTCCGGTTTGCGGCGTAGTGCTGTCATTAAGACCTGCATTTGCGGTAGATGTACTAGGTTTCTTGATAAGACCTTTCAAGGCACCGAAAGCGACGTTAATAAGTGCGATTTCACCTGCTGCTTTTGCCAATCCTAGAAAACCTAAGCTACCTATATCTTTAATGGTTCTTTCAGCGATAGCCATTACTGCAATCTGTCTTAATGTATCTAAGGTAAGAAGAAGAATATTATGCATAGCATCAGCAAATGTCGTTTCGGTATCTGTTAAAGCTTGACCTAATATCATTCCTGCTTCACTACCAAAATCTTTCATTATGTTGAATTGCTTTTTTTTCTTTTCTTCCTCTTCTTCTCTAGCCTTCTCTTTTTCGTCCATTTCCTTTTTAACGAATCCTTGTAACAACTCATTCAATTTGTCATAGTGTTCTTTTGTCTGTTTTTCCTTCTTTTTGTTGATGTCTTTTTCTTTTTGGAGATTTTCCAGATAGGCTTGATACCCTTTGTCTAATAATTTGATCTTATAATCTAGTATTAATTGCTCTATTTTCTTTCTTTCGTCACTGCCTATTTTATAGATAGCTAATTGTTTATTTAATTTTTCGAGTTCTAAAGCTTGAAGTTTTGTTTGATAATCATCATATAATCTTAGGCCCTCGGTATAATCTTGTGTCAATTTTAGTTTCTTGGTTGCGATATAACGATCAACCTCTTTCAGCTTTGCGTCTGTGATTTTTTTCTCTTGCTCCACTGACAGTCCCGGGGTTATATCCGTTTTTTTTATTTTAGGGGCAATAACTTCTACTTCTGGCAACTCGTTTGCAGGTTTTTTAGGCAGAAGAGGAGAGTATTTCTGAGATATCTTATCGAGGTTGGATGCTAATTGGTAAGTTTGTGTCATATAGCTCTGTAAACTTCCCCAGAAATCCTTATCGACCTTACCTCTGGCACCATAGTAGTAGTCAATGTAAGAGATGACATCATCATACGTTTTTGTCCATGAGCGTCCGTTCTTTATCCCTTCATCTGTTATACGTTTTACGTCTCGAAGCATAGCGTCGGTAACGAATTGCCCCAGATTTGATTTTTCCCTCATTTGATCCATCAAATCGATTTGTTTATTTAAGGCGGTGGTCGTTACATCCTCCTTCTCTTTCTGCATGGTTTTTAAAACTATGTTTTCATGCAACTTTTCATTAACTATTTCTAAAGCTTTTGCGATATCCTCGGTTGTACTTTGTTCTGTTAGTTGGTTTTCAAGATATTTTCCATATCGAGAATTGATCTCATCGATTAATTCTTTTCGTTGCTTTGTTCCGGCGTTGCTTCGTTGGAGAGCGTCAAATAGGGTATAAGCTTCTGCCCGTTCTGTGGAGATTTCCTTGTTCATCTCTTTTAAAGCCCGGGCACTTTTTGTTGAATTATCCCATATTTTGTAAATGCCTACAGCTAAAGCCGTAATTGCCACACCTGCCGCAATAATGGGATTGAGACCCAGAGTCACTAAGAAACTGCGCATAGCCATAGTCGCAGCTTTGATATTTCTAGCCTTGAGAGCTGATGCTGCCGCTAATGCATATTCTGCGGCTATGGAAGAACGGGTCGCAACTAAATGAGCTTTTTCTATAATTGTAGCTTTTAGAGTAGCTCCATTTGACGCAATCTTCCAGTAAGTGTTTAGCTTGATAGCGGCTGTATACAAAGTTAATGTCGATATTAAGGTAATAACCAGCCCTGTATTTTTACTGATCCAATCAGCCATCAGAACTAGTTTTTTAGTCCAGTTCACGGTTTGATTCATTACGCTGATAATGGATGGATTGATCTTCTCCATTAACTCAATGCCAAGATCGTTAAGTTTGTTTTTTGCTTGTTGCATTTTAGCCGTGGCGGATTGGCTTTTTATCGTGGCCTGCTCTAAAGCGACGGATGTGCCGGTTATGGCTTTCGTATAATATTCTACCTTATCCGCTTCATTGATAAGGACAGAGGCAACATTGTAACCTTCTTCCCCGAACATTTTTTTGATAGCGGTAGCGTCCATTTGTTTTTTGCGGAGATTTTCCAGAGCCGTACTTAGCCCGACTATTTTGGGGTTAGTCTCGTCAGCTCCTGTTTGCAGGGTAAGGAAAAACTTTTTGAGTCCGGTACCGGCGATCTCGTCCTTGATACCTTTCTCTCCCAGAGTCTCTATGGTTCCAACCAGTTGTTCGATCGGGATCTTTGCGGAAGCGGCTGCGACACCACTTGTCTTTATAGCCTTGGTTTGGCTCTCTACGGCTGCCGCACCGAATTTACTTCCGGCGGCAAGTACATTTACATATCGAGCGGCTTGATCAGCTCCATCCCCATATTGGTTTAATGCCAAGGTGACGGCATCTACCGCATCTGTAAGTTTCATGCCACTGGCAGAGGCGAGGATGAGCGTTTGCTCCGTCACTTCTGCTAAAGCCTCTTTATTTGCTAGCAATTCGGGTTTAGCGGAACCTACTAATTTATAAGCTTCCAGTATCTCATCAGCGGATTGGCGTATGCGGATACCTTCTTCGGTAACTGTAGTGGAAAGACGTTTTGCTTGATCTGTAAGCCACTCTATACTTTCATCATCTAGGCCTGTAAGAGCTTTTACATCGGCCTTGCTTTCTTCCAGTTTATTGCGGGCTTCACGGAATTTGTTGAAAGTAAGAGTAATACCCGTAATGGCTGCCACTGCGGTACCAATGATTCCCATATATTTATTTACGAAATCTGTGGCACGTCCCCAGACCGAGGCTTGGCAACCGATCTCTACACGCATCTCTTGTTGGGCTAGTGCGGTTTCTTTGGAGATGCGTTTCAGCATTTCTAACTTAGTGTTATATTCAGCGGTACCACGAGTTACTTTTTTCAGCTCCGTTGAAATTTTATTCTTTGTCTTTATTAAGTCATTATAAGTAGCTCCACTTAGGTTCTTCAATACTCTTTCCGTATCAGCGACCTCTTGCTTATACTTTTGCATCTTCTGGGTTTGGGCAGTCAACTCACGTTCTATTTTCTTTGCCGCCTTACTATTGCCTTCTCCGGCCGTCCGGAGATCAAGTAGCTTTTTCTCCAGTTCCCCGATTTTCGTCTCTAACTCCGATGCGCTAGTCATTGCGTCGGAGTTATCCAAGTATATCTTGATGCTCCTGTTTAAATCTCCTGCCATATCCTAATCTTTATCTATGAAAATTCGTGATGCGTCGATTTGCATATCGGCGGCGTAGTCCGCTACGATGTCTGCCAGTTTGGGAAGATTCTTTTCGATGATGGGATCGAACCAACGGATCGGGTGGCGGTTGCCGGTTCCCATCAGGTAGAAAGAATCCGGGTTGGTCTTTTTCAGCTTCCCGTATTTGTCCGTCCATTTAGAGCCGCCCCGGAAACCACCTTGGCCCCGTCCGGCTCCCTTATGGATATAGATACCTTCACGGGCGAAACTGAATCCCACTCGTTCGGTCTCTCCTTTACTTTTGTAAATTCTGGGTTCTAGGGAGTCCGATAGGAACTCATCTTTCTGGACAAGCAAGGCGATATTCCCTTTTAAGTCTTGGATCACGTAACCCATCCATTCCTTTACCTCAGAATTGAATTGTCTCAATTTCTCCTTATCCTGCCTACGTTCATACCGGGCGATCCGGCTGGTTGACTCTAGCGAGATCTCGAAGGGTAATCCTTCCCTCGCTCCGATTAGGGAGTTCTTGCGTTTAGGCGTGCGCATCTGCTCGCTCAATCTTTTCATGACTCCCATATCATACCCACATTGATTGGTCGATAGAGAAGGGGATAGGCTTTCTTAGGTTGAAGCCTAACATCACCCCATAGAAATTATCTCCCATGGGACCTATGCCCCGAAAGGTCATGCTGTTTAGCTCTAGGAACTGAAGCCCGTTACGTTCCTCGTTCCAGTCGAGCATCATCCGGCAGACGATCTGCATGAGAAGATCCTTGCATTCCGCTTTCGCAAAGTGAATCCCGTCGATATTCCCGGCCTCGCATTGCTTTAATAGGGCGATAAAATATTGTGGGATATTTACGAGGTTGTCATTGTTAAGCCAAGAGAAATCCGAGTTAAGCCCGTCGATGGCGACTAATACATGATCCCGGATAGAGGAGATACGTTCTTCCAGATCAGAGATTTCCTCTACCTCGTCACTACGGAGGAAATGACATTCCCCGTCCGTATGACCGATAGCGGCTAGATGCCTAGCGATCCATTCCGAATACTCAAAGTGATTGTATATGTCCATAACATCCAATTTATAGACACAAAAAAAGCCCCCCGAAGGGAGCTTTTAAAGGACATATGAAAACTACTAATCACCTTTTATACCTACTGATATAATCAGTCAAGCGTTCAGCTTGCAATTTTGTTATCTTTGTAAATGAAATCTTCTTCTTAAGTGTCTCAAAACCAAATTCATCTATAAACTTACCAATTGAAACATTTAAAAACATAGAAGGCAAAGAAGACACACCTTCCATATCGATGGTAATCTTGTCCGAAGAATTCATATTCTCTCTGATTATATCATAGAGACTACTTCCTGCCATAGGAAAATCCTTTCCTTCCATCACGTCATAAAGTTTAATTGTACACATAGTATCCTCTTTTTATTTAGTTAAAAATCAAACTCGTCTAAAATTTCTTCTTCTTCCAAATTTCCTAAATATAATTCGAAATATATCAACGTCCCATTAAAATCAAAATCAATATTGTCAATTTTAACTTCATGCTTCTTTAATAAACGAGCTGTATTGCAAATTATTCTTACTGCATCAGCGCACGATAATATATTATCTAGGCCTTTTCCTTTATTATGAACCTTAGATCCAACTGTAAAATCAACCTCTATAGACTTTTTCAAAGCATCGCTATCTGATATTATAGTGGAATCAAAATTTCTGACAGATTTTGATATACCTTTCCCGAAATCACAAATAGCTACACGCAAGACTTCATCCTGTCCTTCATATTTAATAAATGAAAAAGCATTACCATTTGCATCAGCATGATCAAAAACATTATAAAATGCTTCTACTATGCTAAGCGAAATTATACTTAAGTCTTTACCTCTAAAGAAATTCTTTTTAAAATATTGTTCTACCTCTATTGCATATGCGTCTTTTTGATTCTCAACTATACGCCATAAATTAAATATATTATCACTTTCAGAATCCACATGATCTTTACTGTAATTCCAATACTCTCTAAATTTAAGATCTTCAAAAAACAGCTTCTCTATAGATTCATTTGATATCCGTATAGTATGTTCTTCTACATTAACTAAAAATTCAATCAAACATGCAATTGTAACAACATGAATAGGCTGAAATAATTCAGGAGACAATGTATCCTTAAAAACAAAAGTTATTTGTTTTTGATAATTTTCTTTTTTATATTCATTCCTGATAGTAGCGATTTGTCTCAGCCAATCCGCTCTTTTCAAAGAGTTAAAATATATGTTCGTATTATCCATGTTTTGAAGAACATTATTCATATATACAACAATTTTTATCTGCTGAATATTATCAGTTTCTATTTAAAAAAGCAAAATAAATAATAGCAAAACAATCAACAC
The DNA here is from genome assembly GCF_000436315.1 of Parabacteroides sp. CAG:2. Classification (NCBI taxonomy): domain Bacteria; kingdom Pseudomonadati; phylum Bacteroidota; class Bacteroidia; order Bacteroidales; family Tannerellaceae; genus Parabacteroides; species Parabacteroides sp. CAG:2. The sequence continues at coordinate 19,536 of NZ_FR885315.1, forward strand.
ACCAGCTATAACCTTGCTTATATGGTTTTTGCTGTGACGCACTTCATTCAGAGCCGCACCGATCAGCATAACAAAACCTAATATAGCTACAAATGTCAGCATACTGCAAATATAATCATTCTTTTGGAAGAAGCAAGCGTAACAGCTCCTCCAATCTCATGGCGGCATGCATTCGTTCTTCTTTACTATATTGTCCGTTTACATCGGTAACGATGTCGAGTAGGCGCAGGGCTTCTTGGAGTTTCATTTCGGTTCCTCCTTTCCTTCAAACAAACATAATCTTTTTTTCAGAAAACTTAGAGCCGCAATAAGCGACAATGATTCTTTTTCAGAAAGTACACCCGGGGCATCATGCTCGCATGCAATGAAAGTGATAGCGCTGTCAATGGCCTTAACATCTTCTTCTAACCCACCTTTATCATTTTCCTGCCAATATCTGATCGCATCCAGCATTAGGTTTGATATACATATATCTTCCAGTCTAATCATTTGGGCCTCCTTTCTTCGCTGAGTTATAAACGAACCAAGCTACGATGACCAGTGGTAAGAACACTGGAGACAGCATAGCCAATAAAGCTACCGTGTACATTTTAGCCTCGTAAATGGATTTACAGGAGGCGATACCAAGAGGCAACAGGTTGTAGAACTTCTGGACGGTTGTCCAAGAAAAGAGATCATGTTCCCGGCTCCGGGAAGATGATACGGTTAATGAATTTGTTTTCATAACGTTGTGACTTTAGCGTATGGGCAGAAAAAAAGCGGCTGCCATTTCCACTCGCTAAAGTCACAACGTTACGTTCCCGAAGGTACGAAAATTGTAGGAAAGGCAACCGCCAATATTTTTATACAACAAAGTAAGGCATAAAAAAGCCCTGACTATCAAAAATATGTCCGAGCAATAACCGATGCTCAACGAGAACGACAAACGTTCGTGACTTTAGCTGATGCAAATATGGTAAAAGTTTTTGAGATGGCAATGCTAATTAAAAGAAATCTACCAATCTTCCTCCTCTGTTTTTAGCTGAGACACTCCATTGAATATGTTATTTTCAATCTGATATAGCCTATATAGCTGTTCTAGTAGGACTTGTGTTCTTACATTTATGTAATGGGCATCTGTTCGTTTACTTTTAGTAAGTCCTAGTCCATCGGAAACAAACGATGTTAAATAAAAATCCCTAGTCAAGTAAGTTTCTATAGGGGCTTCGGCTTCATTTAAATCTCCTTTCTCTACATAAATATCATATAAATCTATTTTGTACCTATTATCTCGTACTTGGATTTTCAATGTAAAATGTATCGGTACACTTCCTACATATTTACCCATTAACCCCATACTGAAAATTAAATAACCTTCAGTCATACCTTTGCAAACAAGGATACCTGTTTCTTTATCTTGCATTTGCAAAATATTTTTAGCACTAACGAAAACATCAACCAATGATTGATAGATATTGTCGTATAGTGTTCCTTTACCAAGCCCTTCAACTTGTCTGACGTAAGAAATAGTAAAACTTCCATCATCATTAAAAGGTACTGAAGACAATATTTCAATCATATCTTCCTTTTTTAATTTGGGTAACTTCTTATCTTCTATCTTCCTTTTTTCAAAGTTTGAATATTTTTGGTAGATAAATTCTTTAAATTCTTCTTGCGACATAGGATTTCTTACAATTTCGAAATCTTGTGCAAAAGCGTTTGTGCTAAGTAGTGTAACAAATAAGATACAGATTAGGTGTTTCATGTTTAATTTTGTATTGATTATTATGGATCGCAAGTAGGGAAAAGTTTTTGATATGGCAAAGAAACCAAGTATCTTTGTGGAAAAGAATTGCGATATGAATACAACAGATTACGATATCTATAAAATCAGACAAGAGCAGCTGTCGTTAAGCCGTCGTATCACTCGCATAGAAAATATGATACACGCAATCAGACCTACTCGATTAATCTACGTATTAGGTTTCCTATCGGGTTTCCTGCTAAACTATCTACTACGGCACCTGTTATAGCGGCCAAGACCCACCAAGCGAATTTAAACAAGGAGACCCAGCCGTTAGCCACGTCAAGTTTTAATTTTTTATCTTCCAGTTCTTCTTTATCTGCTGACTTTTGCAGATGTTTTTTCAATCCAATAGTAGCAATACTTTCTCCTTCATTGGTTAGTATCAGCCAATATTCATCCTTTCCCATATATTCGATCGCATGATACCGCTTCATCAGCGTCTCCTTCATATACTCATAATCCATCGTGTGATTATCATAGTCCGGAAGGCCATTATAAAATTGGTCTATATTACAGCGACCAGCATTTTGTTTCACCGTGGCAAGTATCTTATCCGCTATCTCGTATTGTTTTTCTGTAAACATTATCAAAAGAGAATAGCCTGTATTTCTGAGGGTGCATCCTCATACTCTACAGGCCATTAAAAAACCAATTGGCATATCTTTTCCGAAGGTCACCGCATGCACTCGGTTCTACTCGGTTTCTAATCTTTTCGTAAAGATGGGGAAAGTTTTTGGTAACACAATGCTTTCCACGTATTTTTGTGGAAAATGTTATTCCTATGAAATCAATAATCAATTATTTTCGCAAACGTAAAGAGGAACGTCTTCGTGAACGTTGTGTTAAGTATGCCATTAAAGCCCACGAAGGACGGGATAAAGGTTTTACTGTCAGCGATTCAGCCCAAGACATTGAATTGTATATAAAAGACGGTATGACATCCCAAGGAAAAAGGCATCAATAAGGTTTCTTATAAGGCAAAACAACAGGTAACTTGAACCTTATTCGGTTCGCCTCATTTCCATTGCTTCCTTCTTTGGTTGAAGCGCCTATACCTACTACACTGGCTAATACACCGATCTTTCCGCTATTTTCCTTTATTTCAGAGGTACTGACTTGTAGATCAAACTCTACTGATGAAACAATAACACCTTCACTATTGTCTATCGTCTCAAAGTTTGTATTCTCTGCATAGCATGGATTTACCACTACTCCTTTATCTTTCAATTCATCATTTAATTCATAAACAGCTTCCGAAAGCTGGGTTATAGCGGATTTAATAAATTCTTTTAGTTCCATAAACAACAAAGCCCGCATTTCAGACCGGCCATGATCCTACTTTGCGGGCTTTTCCTTCAATGAAGTTTATCTTTTTCAAATATCTCGCATGGCCTCGATATATTTGATATCTAATCTTTTTGTAAAGATAGAATAAGTTCTTGATGAATCCAAATTATTTTCGGATAGCCATGCCTGTGTTGTTTTTGCCTTTCAAACTAAAGGCTAATACAACCAGATAGATTTATACCATCGTGAGGTTCTGTTGTTTCTACCTTTCAAACTAAAGGCTAA
>NZ_FR885316.1:0-2316 GCF_000436315.1 Parabacteroides sp. CAG:2
TCACAACAGTATTGGCAAAGAAAGGTCTTTCAGAGTTGCGTTCATTCGATTCTATCGACAACGCTCCTGAAGAAAAAGAGAGAGGTATCACAATCAACACTTCTCACGTAGAGTATCAGACTGCAAACCGTCACTATGCTCACGTAGACTGTCCGGGTCACGCCGACTACGTAAAGAACATGGTAACTGGTGCTGCTCAGATGGATGGTGCTATCATCGTAGTTGCTGCTACTGATGGTCCTATGCCTCAAACTCGCGAGCACATCCTTTTGGCTCGTCAGGTAAACGTTCCGAGATTGGTTGTATTCATGAACAAGTGTGACATGGTTGACGACGAGGAAATGTTGGAATTGGTTGAGATGGAGATGAGAGAGTTGCTTTCATTCTATCAATTCGACGGTGACAACACTCCGATCATCCGTGGTTCTGCTCTTGGTGCATTGAACGGTGATGCTCAATGGGAAGATAAAGTAATGGAGTTGATGGAAGCTTGTGATACTTGGATTCCTCTGCCTCCGCGCGAAATCGACAAGCCGTTCTTGATGCCGGTTGAGGACGTATTCTCAATTACAGGTCGTGGTACTGTTGCTACAGGTCGTATCGAGACAGGTATCGTTAAGGTAGGTGAGGAAGTTCAAATCATCGGTCTTGGCGCTGCTGGTAAGAAATCTGTTGTTACAGGTGTTGAGATGTTCCGTAAGTTATTGGATCAAGGTGAGGCTGGTGACAACGTTGGTTTGTTGCTTCGCGGTATCGATAAGAATGAGATCAAGCGTGGTATGGTAATCTGCCACCCGGGTCAGGTTAAAGAGCATTCTAAGTTCAAGGCTGAGGTTTATATCTTGAAGAAAGAGGAAGGTGGTCGTCACACTCCGTTCCACAACAAATATCGTCCTCAGTTCTACATCCGTACATTGGATGTAACTGGTGAGATCACTTTGCCGGAAGGAACTGAAATGGTAATGCCGGGTGATAACGTAACGATCGAGGTTGAGTTGATCTATCCGGTAGCATGTAGCGTAGGTCTTCGTTTCGCTATCCGCGAGGGTGGACGTACAGTAGGTGCAGGCCAGATCACAGAATTAGAGAACTAATTCAAGCATTAGATAATGTTATAGCCAGTCTTTTTAAGGGCTGGCTATTTCTACGGAAGTAGCTCAGTTGGTAGAGCACTGGTCTCCAAAACCAGGTGTCGGGAGTTCGAGCCTCTCCTTCCGTGCTAAAATCTATAGATTCGATGAAAAAGATAATTACTTATATTAAGGAATCTTATAACGAACTTGTTTATAAAGTTTCTTGGCCTACGAGAGCAGAGCTTTCCAATAGTGCGGTTGTTGTTATGTTTGCTTCCCTTATCATCGCCGCATTGATCTTTGTTGTTGACGGGGCCTTCGAGGCTGTTATGCGTTTCTTCTACAACCAAATTTTCTAATCAGTTAAGGTATGTCTGATATCCAAAAGAAATTTTATGTTCTGCGTGCCATCAGTGGCAAGGAGAACAAGGTACGGGAATATCTAGAGGCTGAGCTGAAGAATACGGATCTGGGAGAATATGTATCTCAAGTCTTGATTCCGACCGAGAAAACCTTTACGGTACGAAACGGTAAGAAGGTCATGAAAGAAAGAGCTTACTTGCCGGGTTATGTACTGGTTGAGGCCGCTTTGGTTGGTGAGGTTGCTCATCGATTGCGGAACATTCCGAACGTGATTGGTTTCTTGGGTGGTTCTGATACCCCCGTGCCATTACGTCCTGCGGAAGTGAATCGTATCTTAGGTACGGTTGACGAGTTGCAGGAACAACAAGAGGATCTGGATATCCAGTTCTATGTTGGCGAGAGTGTGAAGATTACTTTTGGACCGTTCAGCGGTTTCACGGGTATAATCGAAGAGGTCAACGCCGAGAAAAAGAAACTTAAGGTGATGGTTAAGGTCTTCGGACGCAAGACTCCCCTTGAGTTGGGTTATATGCAAGTTGAGAAAGAATAGTACTCTGGTTACGAAAAGTGCTACCTTTCTGTTATTGATGTTATATATCTAAAAAATTTTAGAAACAATGGCTAAAGAAGTTGCTGGACAAATCAAATTGCAGATTAAAGGAGGAGCAGCAAACCCTTCTCCCCCAGTAGGACCTGCTTTGGGTTCTAAGGGTATTAACATTATGGAGTTTTGCAAGCAATTTAATGCCAAGACCCAAGACAAGGCTGGTAAGATATTACCTGTTGTAATTACTTACTATGCCGATAAGTCTTTCGACTTTGTCGTTAAAACTCCTCCTGTGGCAATCCAGTTGTTGGAAGCTACTAAGAAGAAGAGCGG
>NZ_FR885316.1:2341-68884 GCF_000436315.1 Parabacteroides sp. CAG:2
AGAGCGGTTCCGCTCAACCTAACCGTGCTAAGATCGCTGAGATCACATGGGAGCAGGTGAAAGCTATCGCTGAAGACAAATTAGTCGATCTAAACTGCTTTACTGTCGAGTCAGCCATGAGAATGGTTGCGGGAACAGCCAGAAGTATGGGTATCACTGTTAAAGGGACATTCCCGGGTAATAATTAATAAACTTCAATTGAGATGAGTAAACTTACAAAGAATCAAAAGTTGGCTTTGGGCAAGATTGAAGCTGGGAAAGCATATACATTGAAAGAAGCTTCAGCTTTAGTGAAGGAAATTACTACAACTAAGTTTGACGCATCCGTAGATGTTGATGTCCGTTTAGGTGTTGACCCCCGTAAGGCCAATCAAATGGTGAGAGGCGTGGTTTCATTGCCTCACGGAACTGGTAAGCAGGTTAGGGTTCTCGCATTATGTACTCCGGACAAGGAAGCTGAAGCTACTGCCGCTGGAGCTGACTATGTTGGATTGGATGAGTATATTAATAAGATTAAAGGCGGTTGGACTGACATTGATGTTATCATCACTATGCCTTCTATCATGGGTAAGATCGGTGCTCTTGGTCGCGTATTAGGCCCTCGTGGTTTGATGCCTAATCCAAAGAGCGGTACGGTTACCAATGAGATCGGAAACGCGGTGAAGGAGGTTAAGCAAGGTAAGATCGACTTTAAGGTAGATAAGAGCGGTATCGTTCACACATCTGTTGGTAAGGTGTCTTTCACTCCGGAACAGATTCGTGACAATGCTAAGGAGTTTATTTCAACTTTGATCAAGTTGAAACCTACTGCGGCTAAAGGTGCGTATATAAAGAGTATTTATCTTTCTAGTACTATGAGTGCGGGTATTAAAATTGACCCCAAATCAGTTGAAGAAAACTAAAAAACAATTGAACAATGAGAAAGGAAGATAAAGGAACTGTTATAGGTCAATTAACTGAAACATTAAAGGAATATCCTAATTTCTATTTGACGGATATCGAGGCGTTGGACGCTGAGAAAACCAGCAAATTGAGAAGAGAGTGTTTCAAGCGTGAGGTTAAGTTAGTCGTTGTAAAGAATAACTTGCTTAAGAAAGCGTTGGAGAACATTGAAGGTGACTTCTCTGATCTTAACGTGGCTTTGAAAGGCAATACGGCTGTGATGTTCTCACAAGTCGCTAATGCTCCCGCTCGCCTGATTAAGGATTTTACTAAGGACGCTAAAAAAGGTGTAGTCGTTAAACCGGCTTTGAAGGCTGCTTACGTACAAGAAAGCTTCTATGTAGGTGCTGAGAATCTTGAGGCATTAGTAAATATCAAGAGCAAAAACGAACTTATTGCCGATGTTATCGCATTGTTGGAATCTCCGGCGAAGAACGTTATCTCTGCTCTTCAGTCATCAGGACAAACTATCCATGGTCTGTTGAAGACTTTGGAAGAAAGATAATTTTTCATTAAAACATTACACAGATAAATAATCATTTAAATCATACAAAAATGGCAGATTTGAAAGCTTTTGCAGAACAATTAGTAAACTTGACCGTTAAAGAAGTTAGCGAATTAGCTACTATCCTTAAAGAAGAGTACGGTATCGAACCTGCTGCTGCAGCTGTTGCTGTTGCTGGTCCTGCTGCTGGTGGTGCTGCTGCCGCTGCAGAAGAGAAGACTTCTTTCGATGTTGTATTGAAAGCAGCTGGTGCTAATAAATTAGCTATCGTTAAGTTAGTTAAAGAATTAACAGGTCTTGGCTTGAAAGAGGCTAAGGATATGGTAGATAGCGCTCCTAGTGCAATCAAGGAAGGTATCGCTAAAGCTGATGCTGAGGCATTGAAGAAACAGTTGGAAGAGGCTGGAGCTGAAGTTGAGCTTAAATAGTATTTATAACCTGGTAATCAGGTGATTTGGTTAAGAGTCTCCCTTAAAGGAGATTCTTAACCTTTTTGTGTCTATAATTTCAATAAGTTCAATAAATTTTCCAGGTGATTTGGTTAAGAGTCTCCGACTACGAAGACTCTTAACCTTTTTGTGTCTATAATTTCAATAAGTTCAATAAATTCCTTACTAGATGTCTTCAACAGCTGAAAACCAAAGAGTTAATTTTGCTTCGATAAAGAATCAGTTCCCGTATCCGGACTTTCTCGAAGTTCAATTGAAGTCGTTCCAAGACTTTCTTCAACTTGACACTCCTCCTGAAAAGAGAAAGAAGGAGGGATTGTATAAGGTATTTGCCGAGAATTTCCCGATTGCGGATACCCGTAACAATTTTGTGTTGGAGTTCTTAGATTACTATATAGATCCGCCTCGTTACTGTATCGATGAGTGTATCGCTCGCGGGTTAACCTATAGCGTGCCTTTAAAAGCGAAGTTAAAACTGTACTGTACGGACCCGGATCATGAGGACTTCGATACGGTGATCCAAGATGTATACTTGGGTCCGATCCCGTATATGACGGACAGAGGTACTTTCGTGATCAACGGCGCCGAGCGTGTTGTCGTGTCTCAGCTGCACCGTTCTCCGGGCGTATTCTTCGGACAAAGCACGCACGCAAACGGAACGAAGTTGTACTCCGCACGTATTATCCCGTTCAAGGGGTCATGGATCGAGTTCGCTACGGACATCAACAATGTGATGTACGCTTACATCGACCGTAAAAAGAAATTGCCTGTAACTACTCTTTTGAGAGCTATTGGTTTTGAAAGCGATAGAGATATTCTTGAAATCTTCAACCTTGCGGAAGAGGTGAAGGTAACGAAAGCAAACCTGAAGAAGTTTATCGGACGTAAGCTGGCCGCTCGTGTTTTGAAGACTTGGGTGGAGGATTTCGTAGATGAGGATACCGGTGAGGTGGTTTCTATTGAACGTAACGATGTTATCATCGACCGTGAGTCTGTACTGGATAGCGACAATATCGAGGCTATCTTGGATTCAGGCACGCAAAATATCTTGTTGCATCGTGAGGACCAGAATTTGTCCGACTATGCTATCATATATAATACGCTCCAGAAAGACCCGAGTAACTCCGAGAAGGAAGCTGTGTTGTATATCTACAGACAGTTGAGAAATGCGGAACCGGCTGATGAGGCTAGCGCACGCGAGGTTATCACGAACCTGTTCTTCTCAGAGAAACGTTATGATCTGGGTGAGGTGGGACGTTACAGGATCAACAAGAAGTTAGGCCTTACTACAAGCGCTGATGTTAAGGTTTTGACTAAAGAAGATATTATCGAGATCATCAAGTACCTGATCGAGTTGATCAACTCGAAGGCTATCGTGGATGATATCGACCACTTAAGCAACCGTCGTGTACGTACGGTTGGCGAGCAATTGTATAACCAGTTCGGTATTGGTTTGGCTCGTATGTCACGTACAGTTCGTGAACGTATGAACGTTCGCGATAATGAGGTGTTTACTCCGATTGATTTGATCAATGCGAAGACGATTTCTTCCGTGGTTAACTCTTTCTTCGGAACGAATGCCTTGTCTCAGTTCATGGACCAGACGAACCCGTTGGCGGAGATCACGCACAAGCGTCGTTTATCAGCCCTAGGTCCGGGAGGTTTGTCTAGAGAGCGTGCCGGATTCGAGGTTCGTGACGTTCACTATACGCACTATGGTCGTCTTTGTCCGATTGAGACCCCGGAAGGTCCGAACATCGGTTTGATCTCTTCTTTATGTGTATACGCTAAGATCAACGATCTTGGTTTCATCTCGACTCCGTACCGTAAGGTGGCAGATGGAAAGGTCGACTTCTCTGAGGAAGGCTTGCAATACTACACGGCGGAGGAAGAGGAAGAGTTGACAATCGCTCAAGGTAACGCTCCATTGGATGATAACGGTAAGTTTATCCGCGATAAGGTGAAGGCTCGTTTCGAGGCTGACTTCCCTGTTGTCCCTCCTTCTGAGATTGACTTGATGGACGTGGCTCCGCAGCAGATAGCTTCTATCGCGGCTTCACTGATCCCGTTCTTGGAACATGATGACGCTAACCGTGCGTTGATGGGATCTAACATGATGCGTCAGGCGGTTCCTTTGTTGCGTACGGACGCTCCGATCGTTGGTACCGGTATCGAGGCGCAGGTTGCTCGTGACTCTCGTACTCAGATTATGGCTGAGCGTGAGGGCGAGGTTGTGTTCGTTGATGCTACTTGTATCAAGATTAAATATGACCGCACGGAGGACGAGGAATTCGTTAGCTTCGAGGATGCGGTTAAGACATATAATATCCCGAAATGGCGTAAGACCAACCAAAGTACGACAGTCGATTTGAAACCGACCTGTCATCGCGGACAACGTGTGAAAGCCGGCGATATCCTTACCGAGGGTTACTCAACCCAGAAAGGCGAGCTTGCTTTGGGACGTAACGTGAAGGTGGCTTACATGCCTTGGAAGGGTTATAACTATGAGGATGCTATCGTGTTGAACGAGCGTATGGTTCGTGAGGACTTCTTTACGTCTGTCCACGTTGACGAATACATCCTTGAGGTACGTGAGACGAAGCGTGGTATGGAGGAATTGACTTCCGATATCCCTAACGTCAGCGAAGAGGCTACCAAGGATTTGGATGAGAGAGGTATCGTTCGTGTAGGTGCTCGCATCGAGCCGGGTGATATCTTGATCGGTAAGATCACTCCGAAAGGTGAGTCTGATCCATCTCCGGAGGAAAAGTTGTTGCGTGCTATCTTCGGTGATAAGGCGGGTGATGTGAAGGATGCTTCCTTGAAGGCTACTCCGTCTTTGCGCGGTGTGGTTATCGAGACCGCTTTGTTCTCGAAGGCTGTCAAGAAACGTAAATCCAGATTGACTGATAAGGCGATCTTGCCGAAGTTGGACGAGGAATACGAAGAAAAGATGGCTAGCTTGAAGACTTTGTTAGTTGATAAGTTGTTAGTGCTTACAAACGGCAAGGTTTCTCAAGGTGTTAAAGACTATATGAATACGGAGATTATCGCTAAGGGTGCTAAGTTTACCCGCAAATCTCTGGAAGAATTGGATTATAACTCCATCCAAGTAAGCAAGTGGACGGCAGACGCTCAGAAGAATGAGTTGATCAAGCAGGTTATCTTGAATTATTTGAAGAAGTACAAGGAGCTTGACGCTGAGTTGAGACGTAAGAAGTTCGACTTGACGATCGGTGATGAGCTGCCGACAGGTATCGTACAGATGGCTAAGGTTTATATCGCCAAGAAACGTAAGATTCAGGTAGGTGATAAGATGGCCGGTCGCCACGGTAACAAGGGTATCGTATCAAAGATCGTTCGTCAGGAGGATATGCCGTTCTTGGAAGACGGTACTCCGGTGGATATCTGCTTGAACCCGCTGGGTGTGCCTTCTCGTATGAACTTGGGACAGATTTTCGAGGCCGTGTTGGGTTGGGCCGGACGTGAGTTGGACGTTAAGTTCGCTACTCCGATCTTCGATGGTGCGACTTTGGATGATTTGAACGAATGGACAGACAAAGCTGGTATTCCTCGCTACGGTAAGTCTTACTTGTATGATGGTGGTACTGGTGAGCGTTTCGACCAACCTGCTACGGTGGGTGTGACTTACTTCTTGAAGTTGGGCCACATGGTTGACGATAAGATGCATGCCCGTTCAATCGGTCCGTACTCTTTGATTACGCAACAGCCGTTAGGTGGTAAGGCACAGTTCGGTGGTCAGCGTTTCGGAGAGATGGAGGTTTGGGCACTGGAAGCCTTCGGTGCCGCTCATGTTCTTCAGGAAATTCTTACGATTAAGTCTGATGACGTTGTAGGACGTTCGAAGGCTTATGAGGCGATCGTGAAGGGTGATCCGATGCCACAGCCGGGTATCCCTGAATCTCTGAATGTATTATTGCACGAGTTGAGAGGACTTGGTTTGAGTTTCACTCTGGATTAATTCAATAACAATAAAGAAGTAGGTGGGCTACGGCCCGTCTACTTTATCTATTGATAACTCTTTATAAATAAATAATATGGCCTTTAGAAAAGAAAACAAGATAAAGAGTAACTTTTCAAAAATAACCATCGGTCTGGCATCCCCTGAGGAGATCCTAGAGAACTCCAGCGGTGAGGTTTTGAAACCGGAAACAATTAACTATCGTACGTATAAGCCTGAGCGTGACGGTTTGTTCTGTGAGCGTATCTTTGGTCCGATCAAGGACTATGAGTGCCATTGCGGTAAGTACAAGCGTATCCGTTACAAAGGTATTGTCTGCGATCGTTGTGGAGTGGAAGTTACGGAAAAGAAAGTTCGTCGTGAACGTATGGGACACATCCATTTGGTGGTTCCTGTTGCCCATATTTGGTATTTCCGTTCTTTGCCTAATAAAATCGGTTACTTGCTAGGTCTTCCTACCAAGAAACTGGATTCCATCATCTATTACGAACGCTACGTCGTGATCCAGCCGGGTTGCGTAGACACGGTCGGTGAGTTAGACCTATTATCTGAGGAGGAATATCTGGATATTTTGGATAGCCTTCCAAGAGAAAATCAATTGCTAGAGGATACGGATCCGAATAAGTTCATCGCTAAGATCGGCGCTGAGGCTGTTTATGATCTGTTGGCTCGCTTGGACTTGGATTCTCTTTCTTATGAGTTGCGTCACCGTGCGAGCACGGACACATCTCAACAGAGAAAGAACGAGGCCTTGAAACGCCTTCAGGTAGTTGAGTCTTTTCGTGCGTCCAGAGGTCGTAACAAACCGGAATGGATGATCATGAAAGTGATCCCGGTGATCCCTCCCGAACTGCGTCCGTTGGTTCCGTTGGACGGTGGCCGTTTCGCTACTTCTGACTTGAATGATTTATATCGTCGTGTTATTATCCGTAATAACCGTTTGAAACGATTGATCGATATTAAGGCTCCGGAAGTGATCTTACGTAATGAGAAACGTATGCTTCAGGAGGCCGTGGACTCTTTGTTTGACAACTCTCGTAAATCGAGCGCGGTTAAGACAGATGCCAATCGTCCGTTGAAGTCCTTGTCCGACAGTTTGAAAGGTAAACAAGGTCGTTTCCGTCAGAACTTGTTGGGTAAGCGTGTTGACTATTCCGCTCGTTCGGTTATTGTCGTAGGTCCGGAATTAAAGATGCACGAGTGCGGTTTACCGAAGAATATGGCTGCCGAGCTTTATAAGCCTTTCGTTATCCGTAAATTGATCGAACGCGGTATCGTGAAGACGGTGAAATCTGCCAAGAAGATCGTTGACCGTAAGGAACCGGTTGTTTGGGATATTTTGGAGTACGTAATGAAAGGTCACCCGGTATTATTGAACCGTGCCCCGACATTGCACCGTTTGGGTATCCAAGCGTTCCAGCCGAAATTGATCGAGGGTAAGGCTATCCAGTTGCACCCGTTGGCATGTACGGCATTCAACGCCGACTTCGACGGTGACCAGATGGCTGTTCACTTGCCGTTAGGTAATGAGGCTGTTTTGGAAGCTCAAATGTTGATGTTGGCTTCACACAATATCTTGAACCCTGCGAATGGTGCTCCTATTACCGTACCTTCTCAGGATATGGTGCTTGGTTTGTATTATATTACCAAGTTGCGCAAGGGTACACAAGGCGAAGGTTTGACTTTCTATGGTCCGGAAGAGGCTACGATCGCTTACAATGAGAAGAAGTTGGATATCCATGCTCCGATCCATGTTTACGTGGAGGATTTGGATGCGAACGGTAACTTGGTGAAGACGATGGTAGAGACTTCTGTAGGTCGTTTGATGGTAAATGAGTTTGTTCCGAAAGAGATTGGTTATGTAAACGAGGTGTTGGGCAAGAAGTCTCTTCGTGACATCATCGGTCGGGTAATCAAGGCTTGTGGTGTGGCTCGTACCGCTCAGTTCTTGGACGATATCAAGAACTTGGGTTACTATATGGCATTCAAGGGTGGTTTGTCCTTCAACTTAGCGGACGTTCTGATCCCGCCTGAAAAGGATGAGTTGGTTCAGAAGGGATACGATGAGGTTGAGCAGATCATGGCTAACTATAATATGGGTTTCATTACCAACAACGAGCGTTATAACCAGATTATCGATACTTGGACACACGTTAATAGTAACTTGTCTAATATCTTGATTAAGCAATTGACGGCGGATAACGATGGATTCAACTCAATCTATATGATGATGGATTCCGGTGCCCGTGGTTCTAAGGAGCAGATTCGTCAGTTGTCCGGTATGCGTGGTTTGATGGCGAAACCGCAGAAGAGTGGTGCAGAAGGTGGTCAGATTATCGAGAACCCGATCCTTTCTAACTTTAAGGAAGGTTTGTCCGTGTTGGAGTACTTTATCTCTACTCACGGTGCTCGTAAAGGTTTGGCCGATACCGCTTTGAAGACTGCCGACGCCGGCTACTTGACTCGTCGTTTGGTTGACGTCTCTCACGACGTGATCGTAAACGAGGAAGACTGTGGTACATTGCGTGGCTTGGTTTGTACGGAATTGAAGAATAACGAGGAGGTGATCGCTTCCTTGTATGAGAGAATCTTAGGTCGTGTATCTGTTCACGATGTGATCCATCCGATTACGGGCGAGGTTATCGTTCGTTCCGGTGAGGAAATCCGTGAGGATGCCGCTAAGGCAATCCAAGACTCTCCGATCGAGAGCGTCGAGATTCGTTCCGTATTGACTTGTGAGTCTAAGAAGGGTGTCTGCGCTAAGTGCTATGGACGTAACTTGGCTACGAACCGCATGGTTCAGAAGGGTGAGGTTGTCGGTGTAATCGCCGCACAGTCTATCGGTGAGCCGGGTACACAGTTGACGTTGCGTACATTCCACGTCGGTGGTATCGCATCCAACATCGCTACAGAGAATAGTATTACATCTAAATATGATGGTATTTTAGAGATCGACGAGCTTCGTGCTGTTGAGGCGGTAGACGAGGTGAGCGGAAAGAAACATTTGGTAGTAGTAAGCCGTTTGGCTGAAATGCGCATTGTTGATCCGAACACGAAGATTGTGTTGTTGACTCATAATATACCTTATGGTTCTAAGTTGTTCTTCAACAACGGTGACTCAATTAAGAAGGGTGACGTGATCATCGAGTGGGACCCGTTCAATGCCGTAATCGTGTCAGAGGTTTCCGGTAAGATCGAGTTCGAGAGTTTGGTAGAGAACGTGACTTACAAGGTTGAGAGTGATGAGACTACCGGTTTGAAGGAGAAGATCATCATCGAGTCTAAGGATAAGACGAAGGCTCCGGCCGCTCATATCGTGGATGAGAATGGTAATTACTTGAAGAACTACTCTTTGCCGTTGGGCGCTCACGTCGTGAAAGACAATGGTGATGTAGTGAAAGCTGGTGAGGTTTTGGTTAAGATCCCTCGTGCCGTAGGTAAGGCCGGTGATATCACCGGTGGTCTTCCTCGTGTAACCGAGTTGTTCGAGGCTCGTAACCCGTCTAACCCTGCTGTCGTATCTGAGATCGACGGAGAGGTAGGATTCGGTAAGATCAAACGTGGTAACCGCGAGATCACCGTAACGTCTAAGTTGGGTGAGGTTAAGAAATATATGGTTCCTCTGTCTAAACAATTATTGGTTCAGGAGAACGACTATATCCGTGCGGGTATGCCGCTATCAGACGGTGCTACCACTCCTTCGGATATCTTGGCGATCAAAGGTCCGACGGCTGTACAGGAATATATCGTGAATGAGGTTCAGGATGTATACCGTCTACAGGGTGTGAAGATCAACGATAAGCACTTCGAGGTTATCGTTCGTCAGATGATGCGTAAGGTAGAGGTGGTTGATCCGGGAGATACTCGCTTCTTGGAGCAGCAGATTGTTGATAAGTTGGAGGTAATGGACGAGAACGATCGTATCTGGGGCAAGAAAGTTGTTACCGATCCGGGAGATTCTCAGACATTGCAGGCCGGACAGATCGTGACTGCACGTAAGTTGAGAGATGAGAATAGTATGTTGAAACGCCGTGATCTTAAGTTGGTCGAGGTACGTGACGCTATTCCGGCTACAGCCAACCAGATCCTTCAAGGTATCACACGTGCCGCTTTGCAGACGAACAGCTTTATGTCCGCCGCATCTTTCCAAGAGACGACGAAAGTATTGAACGAGGCTGCTATCAACGGGAAGGTAGATCGTTTGGAAGGTTTGAAAGAGAACGTTATCTGTGGTCACTTGATTCCTGCCGGTACCGGTCAGCGTGAGTTTGATAAGCTGATCGTAGGCGCAAAGGATGAGTTCGATCGTATCTTCGCTAATCGCAAGAACGTGGTTGATTTCAATGCCATGGACAAAGATGATGAAGAATAGGAACGTTTAATAAACTATAAAGAAAGGCCGGCAGAGCAATCTGTCGGCCTTTTTTGTTCTTCCTTATTTGCTTAATAAATGGATAAACTTTATTTTTGCGAGGTAACAAAGACCATAGATAAATACTGAGACATATAAGAAACATATAATAATCAATATCATGAAGAGAATTTTACTTTGTTTAATGGTGGCTTTATTTGCCACTGGTTGCTTATTCGCTAAAAACAACGATGAGAAAATGAATGTAATGTCTTATAACATCCGTTACGATAATTCGGGTGATAAGGATAATCAATGGAAATTCAGAAGAGATTTCGCTGCTGATTTAGTGAAATTCTATGAGGCGGATGTGTTCGGTGCGCAAGAGGTCTTGAATAATCAGCTGAATGATTTGCTTAATCGTTTACCGGAATACGCTTATGTGGGTGTTGGTCGTGAGGATGGCAAGACGAAAGGGGAGTACGCTCCGATTTTCTATCGTAAGGATCGTTTCTCCGTTGAGAAAAGCGGTAATTTCTGGTTAGCCGAAGATATAAATGCCATTGGTAAGAAAGGTTGGGACGCCGCATGCGAGCGCGTAGCTACTTGGGCGATCTTGAAAGATAAGAATACGGGAAAGAAATTCTTCTTCTTGAATACGCACTTGGATCATATGGGGAAAGTGGCTCGTCATGAAGGAGCTTCATTGGTGCTGGAGCAAGCGAAGAAATTATCCGAGAATTTGCCTATAATCGTGACTGGCGATTTCAATGCCGTGCCTTCTGATGAGCCGATACAAGTATTGACTAATCCGAGTGATCCTCGTCATTTGACTCATTCCCGCACGATCGCAGGGTTTATTTACGGCCCGGAATGGACATTCCATGATTTTGGAAAGATCCCTTACGACAAGCGTGAATGGATTGATTATATCTTCGTGAAAGGGAATATCAAGGTATTGCGTCATGGTGTATTGACTGAAACGTTGAATAACCTGTTCCCATCCGACCATTGCCCGGTAATCAGTACGTTGATACTCGAATAAAAAAGCTTTGTGTGTATGGGGAAAGTAGACGTATTGAAGGAAACTACCCCGCTTTCATCAGAAGATTGCTTCTTGGTCATGCAACGCCCGAAATCGGGGTTTAATTTTCCGTTACATGTACACATGGAGTTTGAGTTGAACTATCTGGAGAATGCCGCTGGCGCTATTCGGATAGTTGGCGATTCGGTCGAGGAAATCGATGATCTGGATTTGGTGTTGATCGCGGGAGGAACGAAGCATGCTTACTCGAACCATAAGTGTCCGTGTAATGGGATCTTTGAGATAACGATACAATTTCATAAATCGTTATTTGATAGCTTAATCAATAGACGGCATTTCAAGACCATGAAGGATATGTTTGATAACGCTTCCAGTGGTCTTGTTTTCAGCCGGGAAATGATACTTGGCATTCAAGATAAATTAAGAATGTTGTCGAACGATAACAAGCCGGATTCTTTCAAGAACCTGTTGCGTTTGGTCGAGATTCTTAAGATTCTATCTTTGGATAAAGCAGCCCGTCGGTTGAATGCCGTGAACACGGTAAAGAACTATAATAATAACGATACCGATCGTTTAGATAGTATCATGTTATATTTACACGAAAATTATCAAAAACGTATCACCTTGTCGGAAGTGGCTAAGTTAACAAATATGAGCGATGCCTCATTGATGCGTTTCTTGAAGAAGTGGACGGGAAAGACATTTATCGATAACTTGAACGAGATCCGGGTAGCTGAGGTGGTATGCCGTTTGACCGATACAAGTGACAGTATTTCTGAAATATGTTACAGGTGCGGTTTTAATAATCTATCGAATTTCAACCGGGTATTCAAACGGCGTAGGGGGAGTACCCCTACAGAGTACAGGGAGAAATATTCCCGTTCGAGGTTTATAATTTAAAACATGATTTAAAGCATGTTTACATTGATTTGTGTCAAGTGTTGATGATATAGTATTATTTATTGCACATATAGTATTTGGTGGTCTTTGCTAAAGCCCTTACTTTTGTAAAGTTCAAGTGAAAGAGATTAGCACTTAGACAAAACAAACCTTAACTAAAACGCCAAAACCAATTATATCAAACACAAAAGGTATTTTTACATTGGTCTAAAGAATTGAGAATTAAAAACACAACTAGAAAACGACTGCCTGAGAAGGTAGTCGTTTTTGCATTTATAGTCTTCAACCCCTTTGTAACCCGGAATAAATATGTATATTTGTCTTCGCAATTTTTAATCACCATAAATTTAAAAGAAGAAAGTATGGAAAACAACAAACCTGCCAATAACGAGATTCAGATCGAGTTATCTGAAGAGATGGCACAAGGAACTTACGCCAATTTGGCTATTATATCTCATTCAAGCTCTGAATTTATCCTAGATTTTATCCGGGTGGTTCCGGGAGCTCCTAAGGCACAAGTCAAAAGTCGCGTAATCTTAACTCCGGATAACGCTCAACGTTTGTTATTCGCTTTGCAAGACAATATCAAGAAATTTGGGGAGCAACTTCAAGCAGGAAATAATAATAACAAAACAGCTAATTTTGAGGACTTCGCAGGTCCGACAGGAGAGGCTTAATAGATTTGTTTTCAGCCATAGAAAGAGTACTTTTCTACAAGAGTAGGGGAGTACTCTTTTATTGTTGGGATGGCTCGTTTACATTGAAAAACCTTGATGCCTATTCTTAGATGCTTACAATGGGCATTCTAAGGTGTTAAGAATGCCTGTTATAAACACCTGAGAATGCCCATCGTAAAGAATACCCTATCTCTCTATCCTAAAGATTAGATAATCCCATCAATATTTTCTTCAATACGGTTTGCGCGGAGATCTCACGGTTCGCGGCCTCGGGGATTACGATACTTTGCGGACTCTCTATCACGTCATCGGTAACGATCATATTGCGACGAACCGGCAAGCAATGCATGAAATAAGCGTTATTCGTAAGCGCCATTTTCTCTGCGTCTACGGTCCAGCTACGATCTGTGCTGATTACTTGTCCGTAATTCGGATCTTTATAAGCGGACCAGTTCTTTGCGTAAATGAAATCCGCTCCTTCAAAAGCCTTCTTCTGATCGTATTCCACTTTAGCGTTGCCTACGAATCTAGGATCAAGCTCATAACCTTCCGGATGAGTGATAACAAACTCATAATCTGTAGCGTTCATCCATTCGGCAAAGCTGTTTGGAACGGCTTGCGGCAATGATTTCGGATGAGGAGCCCAAGTCATGACTACCTTCGGACGAGCTGTTTTCTTATATTCCTCTATCGTGATCAAGTCGGCGAAACTTTGCAACGGATGGCGTGTCGCCGCTTCCATGCTAAATACCGGCCGGTCGGAATGCTCGATGAACTGACTCAATATCTTTTCGTTATAATCATCTTCTTTATTCTCAAAGCGTGCGAAAGAACGGACCCCGATCACATCGCAGTAACAGCCCATTACAGGAACAGCTTCCAGCAAATGCTCCGGTTTATCACCATCCATGATAACACCTCGCTCTGTTTCCAGCTTCCATGCACCTTGGTTAACGTCCAAAACGATCGTGTTCATACCTAAGTTCATGGCAGCCTTTTGGGTGCTTAAGCGGGTACGTAGGCTTGAGTTGAAAAATATCATCAACAACGTCTTGTTTTTTCCCAGTTCACTAAACTGGAAACGATCTTTCTTGATCTCGAAAGCTTCATTAAGCGCTTGTTTCAAGTCACCTAAATCCTGTACGCAAGTGAAATGTCTCATATCTGTTACAATAATATTTTGTTAAAGGCAAAGATAATGACTACTTGTCAATTATCCTTTAGAAAGACCAAGGAATTGTTTAAGAGATCGTATCCGGAGGTGTTATGGGTAGTTTGAAACTGAAGGTAGAACCTTTCCCTTCCTCCGAGTTCACCCAGATGGTACCTCCCATGGCGGTGACCAGACCTTTACAGATCGAAAGCCCTAACCCGGTGCCCGGCTGGAATTCGTTCAATTGCACGAATCGTTCGAAGATATGTCCCAGTTTGTCCTTCGGGATGCCGTTACCTGTATCGGACACGTAAAATTGCACGCTGACCGGATACAACGATTGGTATCCGAAATGAATTTCTCCTTTCTCCGTATATCGGAGGGCGTTAGAAAGTAGTTTTTTCAAGATAAGCATAAGCTTATGTTTATCCGTGTGAAGAGATACGTTTGGAGAATCATCCAAGATTAACCGTACGTTTTTGGATATGCGGGGAGAGGCGTATTCGTATACATCGTGCATGATAGCGAGCGGATTTACATCCTCATATGACCAATTGATCGTATTGGACTCGATTCTGGACATCTCGAGCGTGTCATTGATTAATTCGAGCAAAGCCGTGTTATTTTCTTTAATCATGGAAATATACTGTTCACGCATTTCCGGATCATCTTCCAGTCCTAACATATCGGAGAAGCCGACGATGGCATTTAGCGGAGTCCGGATCTCGTGCGTCATATTTGCCAGAAACGTAGATTTCAATAGGGAAAGATCCTTGGATTTCTGATGATCTGCGATAGCTAGCTCGTCGTTTTCCTTTTCGATAATGCTACCTATAATGACATGTGGGGTGCCGCTTTCATCAATATCCATGCTTTTACCCGATATTTCATACATCTTATAAGTCCCGTCTTGATTCCTCAGGTGGAAGGTGACGTTGTGAGACGATAATTTCTCGTCCCGGATTTTATTGAACAGATAGAAGAAATCCAAACTATCCTCGGGCTTACGTACGGATGATAAAGCCCTGCATATAAACCTGTTTTTATCTAATAGAGTATTGGTCGTGCCGTAGAATTGAAAACAGCGGTTACAATGCCTTTTGTCGCAAGTGGAGAAACGGTCGAAGCTGAATGAGTAAGCGGCTAATTTACCGTCTTCCAACGCTTGCCGCATCAATATCCGGCTCTCGTTCAATTGTCCCATCAATAGTTTATTTTCCCTGTCAGTTTCTTTTTCTCCCTGCTGCGTAAGCCAAAGCGTATACCCGCTAAGCCCCTGTTCATCGGTATAGATGGGTTCTACTTTAAACGTGACGGGCTCTTCGCATATAATTGCGTCACCTTTTCTTAAAGATGACTTCAAGGAATCGGTTAGTACGATGTTATTAAATAGATGTTCTATAATAAAGTCATGCTTATCCGCCAAGGAAAAATGAGCGAACATCGCCTTATTCAAGTCTATCAGATTTCCTTCCGTATCATAGATAGCCCCTCCTAAAGGACAGGAATAGAATGTATTTGAAACTAAAGTGTTGAAAATATTTGAATCTATTACTGTTGACATTATTCGTTTAGATTTAAGTGTTGTTCAAGAAGAAAGAGACAGGCGAGTTCCTATATTCTCGTCTGCCCGTCTCCTTCTATGATGTATTTATAAGTCGTTAATTCAGGAAGCGCCATCGGTCCCCGGGCATGTAGCTTTTGGGTACTGATTCCGATCTCCGCCCCGAATCCGAATTGGGCCCCATCAGTAAAGGCGGTAGATACATTTGCGTATACGCAAGCGGCATCTACCAATTGCTGGAAGCGCCGGATAGTTTCCGGATCTTCGCTGATTATGCTTTCGCTATGTTTTGAACTGTAGCGGGCGATATGTGATAGAACCTCGTCTAAAGAGGATACGGTACGGATACTCATTTTGTAATCGAGGAACTCGGTACCGAAACTGTTTTCGTTAGCCTGTTGTAAAAGCGTCTCCGGATAATGTTCGGATAGAGCGGCATAAGCCGGTTCGTCCGCATAAATGATTACGTTGCTGTCCGGAAGCTTTTCACAGATATACGGAAGATCAGATAGACGTTCTCGGTGGATGATTAAGCAATCCAAGGCATTACATACGCTGACCCTCCGTGTCTTTGCGTTATTTACGATCTCACGTCCCTTGCCTTTATCTCCGGAGCGATCAAAATAGGTATGACAGATACCAGCGCCAGTCTCGATCACCGGAACTTTCGCATGTTCCCGGACAAAGTGAATCAAGGAACTGCTTCCACGAGGAATGATTAAGTCAACCAAGCCGACCGCTCCCAGTAATTCCGCCGTAGCCTCTCGATCCGGAGGTAGTAAAGTGCATACAGCCGGATTTATACCCTGACGCTCCAATACAGAATGGATGATGCGTACCAAGGCTCGGTTAGAGAAGTCCGCATCCGATCCACCCTTTAGTACGCAAACATTACCGCTTCGGAAACATAAGGAAAAAACATCGAAGGTAACATTCGGACGAGCCTCATAGATCACGCCGATCACCCCGAAAGGCACGGTTACTTTTCGGATAACCATTCCGTTCGGGCGGATAGTCTCACTCAAGACCTTATTTAATGGAGAAGGTAATGTCGATACATTCTCCATATCGGCGGCGATACCTTGTAGCCTTTCCTCTGTTAATTTCAGCCGGTCGTATTTCGGGTTCGCTGGGTCCATACGTTCCAGATCTTGGCGATTCGCGGCGAGTACCTCCTCCGTATGAGTCCGTAGAACCTGCGCTGTCTCCTTTAAGATCCCGATAATCGTTTGATCCGATAGCGTTATCAATTGTTTAGCCGCATCCGATGCCTGTCGCAGCATATCTTTTACATTCATACTTTTTAATCCAGATATAGATAATCATAATGTATAAGCGGTTTTAAATCCCGTTGCCCTATTTGCTTACGTGCTTCCTCGCTGTCATAGGCGGTACAGCCTACGCCGATTTGCACGCCTTCCTCATTCATTATCTTTACGATATCATCTTTTTCGAAATCACCCTCGATGCGGGTTACTCCAACCAATAATACGCTAGTCGCTTTCGGGGCGGTCAATGCCTCCTCGGCTCCTTTATTGATATGTATTTCCCCTTTGGCGAAACCCTCGGAGTGGGCGATCCATTTCTTTACGCTGCTGACGGGTTTCGAGGCCGGAATGAAACGGGTGCAGACCGTGTCGCTATCCACCGCCAATAACATCGGAAGGATATTATCCTTTTTGCCGTTGGCGATGATAACCGCAATACCTTCGTCCGCCACTTTTTGGGCGATATGACATTTCGTCAACATACCTCCCCGTCCAAAGGATGATTTGCTAGTCTGTACATATTCCGACAAATCTGTTTTCCCACATTCGATTTCCCGGATCACGGAACTATCCGGGTCCGACGGATTTCCATTGTAAATCCCGTCTATATTACTGAGAATCACCAAGGCATCCATTCCCATCATCGTAGCGATCAAGCCGGATAACTCATCATTATCCGTGAACATCAGCTCGGTTACGGATATCGTATCATTCTCATTTACGATGGGGATCACCTTGTTTTCAAGCATTACCTCCATGCAATGCTTCTGGTTCAGGTAATGCGTACGACTCCCGAAATTCTCTTTTGTAGTAAGCACTTGCCCGCAAGTCATGCCATGCTCCCGGAATAACTCGTAATACCGGTTGATCAACTTGGCCTGTCCTACCGCCGAATACAGTTGCCGGGCTGATACGGGATCCAGCTTTTTGCCGGCTTTTATCTCGCTTCGTCCAGAAGCCACGGCACCGGAGGAGATCAAGACGATCTCCATACCTTGCCGGTGCAAGTCCGCTACTTGGTCAACCAACGCGGACATGCGGGTGATATCTAGCGTCCCATCCTTGCGGGTCAGGACATTGCTTCCTATTTTTACAGCGATCCTTTTCAAGAAAGTTATGATTTATTATTTATTATCTTTATCCCGGATCTCTACCCGTCGGATCTTTCCGCTGATTGTTTTCGGCAGTTCGTCCACGAATTCGACAACACGGGGATATTTGTAAGGAGCGGTGACACGTTTCACGTGATTTTGCAATTCTTTGACCAAGGCATCACCCGCTTTATCCTTATAATCCTTCGCCAATACGATCGTGGCCTTTACTACCTGTCCGCGGATCTCGTCGGGGACACCGGTGATAGCACATTCCACTACCGCAGGGTGAGTCATCAAGGCACTTTCCACCTCGAACGGCCCGATACGATAGCCGGAACTCTTGATCACGTCGTCCGCGCGGCCAACGAACCATAAGTAACCATCCTCGTCACGCCAAGCCACGTCTCCCGTGTAATACAGGCCATCGTGCCAAGCTTCCCGGGTACGTTCTGCGTCCCGGTAATATTCCTTGAATAACCCGATAGGCTTGCCATTTGTTGTGTGGATCACGATCTGTCCTTGCTCGCCATCCTCCGCACGGCTTCCGTCCGGACGCAATAAATCGACATCGTACTGCGGGTTGGGAACACCCATAGAGCCCGGTTTCGGCTCCATCCACGGGAAAGTGGCGACTGTCAGCGTAGTCTCTGTCTGGCCGAAGCCTTCCATCAATTTAATGCCGGTCAACTTATAGAACGTGTCGAACACGGCGGGGTTCAAGGCCTCGCCGGCGATCGTACAATATTGTAAAGATGATAAATCGTATTTAGTCATATCCTCACGAATTAAGAAACGGAAGATCGTAGGAGGAGCGCAAAGCGAGGTGATCCGGTAATCCTGTATCATCTGCAACATATCAGCAGGCGTGAATTTCTCGTGGTCGTAAACAAATACGGTCGCTCCGGCGATCCATTGCCCATATAGCTTACCCCAAACTGCCTTGCCCCAGCCCGTATCTGCGATCGTCAGGTGAAGGCTGTCCTTATGCAAGTTGTGCCAGAAACTACCGGTCACGATATGCCCCAGCGGATACGTAAAGTCGTGGGCCACCATTTTCGGGTTTCCAGTCGTACCGGAGGTGAAATACATCAAAGAGATATCGTCATTGCTATTTGGGTGAGACGGGCGGACGAAAGGAGCGGCGTTTTGGATACCCTGTTGGAAATCCTCGAAACCTTCCGGTATTTCCGGCCCTACGGATACAACACTTTTTACGGTCGGTGAGTCCGGCAAAGCCTCTATGATATGTTTCGTTATCACTTCCTCTCCGGCGCAAACGATCATCTTGATATCGGCGGCATTCGCACGATAAACGATATCTTTCTTGGTCAGTAAGTGTGTAGCCGGTATCACGACAGCCCCTAATTTATGCAATGCGATGATAGAGAACCAGAACTCATAACGGCGTTTGAGTATCAGCATCACCATATCGCCATGTCCGATCCCCAAGGATTGGAAATAAGAAGCCGTCTGGTCCGTATACCGTTTCAAGTCGGCAAACGTAAAATCAATATGCTCTCCATGATCGTTTGTCCAACATAACGCTTTCTTATCAGGTTCTTCCTCCGCCCAAGCGTCTACCACATCATATCCGAAGTTGAAGTTCTCCGGAACCTTGATCTTGAAGTTTTTAATAAAATCTTCTTGCGACTCAAACGTCGTTTTATCTATAAATCTTTCTAACATGCTGTTGATCGTTTATAAAATGACGGCCAAGAAACTGACCTTTTCCCCATCCAGCGCTTTCATACCGTGAGGAAGCTCTGAGTTAAAATAAATACTATCACCTTCTTCTAAGATAAGATCTTTATTGTTGATCTGTAGTAACAGACGTCCTTTTAATACCATATTGTATTCTTGCCCCGGATGGGAATTGAGATACATCGGCTCATCCTCTGGTTTGGGATGTACGGTTACCAAGAAGGGGTCCGCTTTACGTCCGACGAAACCGGCGGCCAATGATTGGTACTTATAGGCTTTCGTACGCTCTACGGCAACACCTTTTCCGTTACGAGTAATAAAGTACGTACTCATTTTAGGCTCGTCGCCAAACATCAACGTGGTTAATTCTACGCCATAAGCCTGTGAGATCTGGTGCAATACGCTAACGGAAATATCAACCGTGCCGCTTTCCAGCAGCAAATATTGCTCAGTCGTGAGGTTGCAGACCTTTGCCATTTCTTCCGGCGTAATCTCCAGTGCGTCCCGTAATCCGGCCAGACGCTCTGCGATTTGTTGTATCTGTTCGTTCATTTTGCTGAAGTTATTGTATTATGTCGCTCCAAAGATAGGAATAAAAAGCAAAAAGAAGGTGAAAGCCCTTGTTTTCTTTTCTAATTAACAGGTATGGATAGGATGGTTGAGGATTATAATGAATAGGCGCTTCATTTGCTTCCGGATGGAGAATGGTGATTTATATATATGGGCGATTATCATTTTGACATTTTGTAAACTCAAGTGCCGGAGAGTCGCATATTCCGGACGGAGGTACACCTTGTTGCTAAAAACGGGAAAAAATAACAGCAACTACTTGTTCCCTTGATTATTATCGAAAAAAGGGTGTTTATTCTAGCTGAAGGAATTCATCCTAGTTCATATTTATTAGAGCGCAAGCCTTGTTTTTATCCGGATCGGAGCGTATTTACATACGGTTATATCGCTTCATGAGACTAAATGTATCGCTTTACGTCTCCTATTGTATGGGATAACGCCGCTAGTCGCATCACTTTACGCCGGTATCCGTGTGAAAAAGCAAGGCTTTTTGAGTGGAAAATGGCCTTCAAACGTGCTTTTTACCATCTTCTAGTATCTGATTGAGCCCTTTTTAAAAAGAGATGTGTCAGAATTATTCCATTAATTTAAGCAAATAGATAGGATTACCTCATCAATATAATCTCCTTCACCTCATGATCCTTGATAAGGGCATACATGATATGTCCGGCAATTATAAGCTATTCGGCATTTTTCTTTAGCCATTCTAACCGGCGCTGATCCGGGAGGTGTTTTACCTTGAAATGCTCGAATGTCACATTAAATCCTTTCCCGTCGGGACAAGCGGCCATAAACCCGACTTGTACGGGGATATTGTCTTGTAGCCAAGCGTTACGCATAAGGGTGTATTCCTTATCATCGAATGAGTAGAAGATCTCCACGGCGTCCAATCTCCGGACAGCTTTTATCCATACATAAGGGATCGCTTTGTCTAAGGTGATAACGCTCCAGTCGGAGGTCTTATGCGTAACGACCGCGCTTAGGTTGTATTTACCATCCACGAACTCTATACCGGCTTTTATATAATTTTCATGATTGATGCGAAGCATCAGGCCGGCTTGGTCAAAACGCTGCTTGTAATCGCCGGTTATCTTGACTTTCACTTCGAATTCACCCCCATAAGTCGCATAATAAAAAGGAGCGTCATCTACCGTAAACCCGTAATGGGAAATCCTCCAATAGTCACTTTGGGGAGTGACCTGCATGGAAAGTGACTTGTCTTTAATCTCCCATTGCTCCGGCTCGTTGAACCATTGCATCTTATCTAATGATTGCGCCCCGCAAAATTGCAAAGAGGCGACAATAACAAAACTCAGTAATACTAATTTTCTCATTTTACTTCTTATTTCTTATTTTGATTCTTTCTATTCCCGTAAGAAGTTAATGTTATTAACCTTATCTCCGCAAAGGTAACGTGTTATTATAGATCGCGCAATGATTCTGTGATTTTATCTAGGAAGGAAAAGTAAGGGTTAATGTGTTTTCGTCTATTCGTATTTGATAACCTCGACCGGGCAGCTTTCGGCAGCCTCTTTAATACCCGCCTCGAAATCATCGAAATTAACTCCTTCGTTTACACGTGAACGATCTGTAACAGTGAATACTTCCGGGCAAATGCCCTCGCATGTACCGCAAGCGATGCAATCCTCTTCAATCCAAACTCTTTTAATTGCCATAATTTTATTCCTTTAAGATGATTAATATGTTAATGTAACAAACAACTTTCGCGGATTGTTTTCGGGAGAGGTCTTTTAGATCATTGTATAGACCGTGAAATGAGCTTATCTTTGGTTGATATATATTAACGTTTACACGCCACTGTTTTAAAATAAATTTGCTACGTTTACAGCAGAAAGTTTCATTGAATAACCATTTAAAAAATCTGAAGTATTATGGATAATGCTATTTTTAGATTTCCTAAACCCATTAATGAGCCGGTAAAAGCGTATGCTCCCGGATCAAGTGAAAAAGCATCCTTAAAGAAAGCGTTGGCGCAGATAAGTTCCGAGGAATGGGATATACCTCTGGTAATTGGCGGAAAAGAGATCCG
This sequence comes from Parabacteroides sp. CAG:2, assembly GCF_000436315.1. NCBI lineage: Bacteria > Pseudomonadati > Bacteroidota > Bacteroidia > Bacteroidales > Tannerellaceae > Parabacteroides > Parabacteroides sp. CAG:2. The sequence goes on from NZ_FR885316.1 coordinate 24,593, forward strand.
TACGGGTAATACCGGTAAGGTCGTTATGCCTCATGATCATCATCATGTATTGGCTACTTATCATAAGGCGGGCGAGAAAGAAGTACAAATGGCTATCGACGCCGCCATGAAAGCGCATAAGGAATGGTCAGAACTTCCATGGGTGGAACGTGCGTCTATTATGCTTCGTGTAGCTGAGTTGTTGGCTACGAAATATCGTTATATCCTGAACGCTTCGGTTATGTTGGGACAGAGCAAGAATCCGTTCCAAGCGGAGATCGACGCTCCCTGCGAATTGATCGATTTCTTGCGTTTCAGTACCTTCTACGCTAGTCAAGTATATGCCGATCAACCCTATTCCGAGACGGGTATATTGAATCGTATGGAATACCGAGCCTTGGAAGGTTTCGTGTTCTCGCTCACGCCGTTTAATTTTACGTCGATCGCTTCCAACCTGAATATGGCTCCGGCTATGATGGGTAACGTGGCGGTATGGAAACCGTCTACTACGGCGATCCATTCGAACTATTTCTTGATGAAGGTTTTCCAAGAGGCCGGCTTGCCCGATGGCGTAGTGAATTTCATCCCGGGACAGGGTAGCGTGATCGGTAAGGTGATTACGGGTAGCCGTGATTTGGCGGGATTCCATTTTACGGGCTCTACCTCTACGTTCAATACCTTGTGGCGTCAGATCGGAGAGAACTTGGGGCATTATAAATCTTATCCGAAGATCGTAGGCGAGACAGGTGGCAAGAACTTTATCTTCGCTCATCCTTCCGCTCCGGCGTTGGATGTGGCTACCGCTATCGTACGCGGCGCGTTCGAGTATCAGGGGCAGAAGTGCTCGGCGGGTTCCCGGGCCTATATCCCGGCTTCTCTCTGGAAAGAGGTGAAAGATTACGTGGGCGATATGCTGAAAGAGATCAAGATGGGTGACGTGCAGGATTTCACGAACTTTGTCAATGCCGTGATCGATGAGGCTTCGTTCGATAACATCATGAGTTATATCGATTATGCGAAACAGTCTCCGGACGCAGAGGTTCTTTTTGGTGGTAACGGGGACAAATCTGTAGGTTATTTCGTGGAGCCAACGGTTATCCAGACCACGGACCCGATGTTCAAGAGCATGGTAGAGGAAATCTTCGGGCCGGTGATTACGATCTACGTATATGACGACGCTAAATATGAGGAGACTTTGGAACTTTGTGATCGTACTTCTCCGTACGGATTGACGGGTTCTATTTTCGCCCGTGATCGCTATGCGATCGATAAGGCATTCAATACCTTGCGCTATTCGGCCGGTAATTTCTATATCAATGATAAACCGACCGGCGCCGTGATCGCCCAGCAACCGTTCGGCGGTTCCCGTGCGTCCGGAACGAATGACAAGGCCGGTGGCCCGCTGAACTTGATTCGTTGGACGAATCCTCGTTGTATCAAGGAATGTTTGGTTCCTCCGACGAGCTACGGGTATCCGTTCTTAGGTGAGAAATAATTGTCATAATTAAGAAATACCAACTGATTGTGGGGGAGACGGGGCGTGCCCCGTCTCTACGCTATGACGTTACCTTTATCTACATACAATATGTTAGACTTTAACAATACCGAGATCGCTTTCTCGTCGAAGTCGCGGGGAGAACTACAAAATGCTTACTGGCTTTTTAATACGATAAAATATCCTTGGTTGGTAAAATGCGCTAAAGTAGCCACGAGTATAGCCTTGAAAATACATTTCCCGCTGGCTTGGGCGGTGAAGCCTACCTTATATAAACAGTTCGTTGGGGGAGAAACTTTACAAGACTGTTCCGCAGCCATCAACCACTTGATGAAATACAACGTGAAATCGACGCTCGATTATTCGGCGGAGAGCGAGCAGACCCCGGAGGGCATACAGGCGACTTTCGAGGAAACCTTGCGCTCGATAGATTTTGCGAAAGGAAATACGAATCTGGCCTATGCCGTATTCAAACCATCCACGATCACGACCGATGAGTTACTGGCCAAAGCTTCCGAGAAACGGGAAGAGCTTACGATAGACGATGTCCGGCATTTCCGCGAGTTCCGCGAGCGTTTTATGGCGCTTTGCCAACGGGCTTACGATAACGACGTACGTATTTTAGTGGATGCGGAGGATTATTGTTTCCAAGATGCCATTGATGCGTTGACCGATGAGGCGATGCGTAAGTTCAACAAGAAACGTGCGATCGTATTCGCTACCTTGCAAATGTATCGTCATGACCGGATGCCTTATCTGCGTCGTATCTACGATGATGCCGTGGCGAAAGGTTATATTGCGGGCGTGAAATTCGTGCGCGGGGCTTATATGGAAGCGGAGCGTGCCCGTGCGGCGGCGTTGGATTATCCCGATCCGATTTGTAAAGATAAGCAGGCCACGGACGAGAATTATGATGCGGCGGTCCGTTTCACCATGGATCATTTAGATCGTTTTGAGATGTTTATGGGAACTCATAATGAGGAGAGTAATTATAAGTTGGCGAAATTGATGGACGAGAAGGGGATCGCCCGCGATGACTCCCGTGTTTTCTTTGCGCAGCTATTGGGAATGAGCGATAATATTTCCTTCAATTTAGCCCATGCGGGATATAACGTAACCAAATACGTACCGTACGCCTCGGTAAGGGATGTACTGCCGTATTTGATCCGGCGTGCGGAAGAGAATACTTCTGTCGCGGGGCAGACCAGCCGGGAACTCCGGATGTTGGAGATGGAAATGACTAGGCGGAAAGAACATAAACCTGCCGAGGGCAGGTAAAGTAGTTTGTCAGCATATTTCGGGGCGTATTGGTGCTGGCAAACTACTTTGTCTGCCTATTTTTATTTACTGGCCTTCAGTCCCCGGATCACGGAAGAGGTAAAACCGGAAAGTTCCATCTCATTTAGACCCTTGATCGTGATTCCGCCCGGAGTTGTTACCTTATCGATTTCCATCTCCGGGTTACTTTTGTTCTCGAGCAATAAATCAACGGCGCCTTTCACGGTATGCACCACGATCTCTTGCGCTTGTTTCGGATAGAAACCCAATTCCACGCCGCCTTCTATCGCCGCGCGGATATAACGCAAGGCGAAAGCGATGCCGCTGGAAGCCAATGCTGTTCCTGCGCCCATCAACCGTTCTTCTACCAACATGGCGTTGCCAAGCTCGTTGAAGATATGGATGATTAGATCCGTTTGCTCCTTGGAGGCGTTGCGGGCGGAAACGAAAGTCATGCTGCTCATCACCTCGATAGCCGTGTTGGGCATGATCCGGAAGATCGTGGGAGTAGCCAGACAATCGAAGTCTGTATTCTTGGTCAAATAAGTATTCAACAGGTCGAAAGTCACGCCAGCCGCTACGGATACGATGATTTGTTTCTCGAAGTCGAGCACCGACTTAATCTCATCTATAATCATTTCTACACGCCAAGGTTTAACGGCGATGATGATGATATCAGCGTTTCGTGCCGCTTCCACGTTATCATGGGTCAAGATAAAGTCCGGATCGATCTTTCTCATCTTCTCCAAGGTCTCGTCCGATTGGGCGGTACAAGTGATATCAGAGGCTTTGAACATGGTTCCTTTCGCTAAACCTCGGGCGATCGCTCCACCGATATTACCCGAACCGATAATAGATATTCTCATTTTGCAGATAATTAGTTATATATTATGTTTTCTGAAGAGGCAAACTTAGATAAAATATCTCAAATACGTACGACTTTGTAGAGTTAGCTACGGATAAAAAACTTACATTTGCGGTCGATACGGACTTAATACTAATATAAATATATAAAATTACATGAAAAAGACAATTCTAGTTTCAAGCATGCTATTCGCTCTGACTATGTCCGCTACGATCCAAGCGCAAGACACGGAGAAGAAGGTGAGTGAGGAGGGATTCGTGTTCACGACCGTGAAAGAGAACCCCATTACATCTGTTAAGAACCAAAATCGTGCGGGTACGTGCTGGTGCTACTCCTCGTACTCTTTCTTGGAGTCGGAGTTGCTTCGTATGGGAAAGGGCGAGTATGACTTATCCGAGATGTTTACGGTATATAACACCTATCTGGATCGTGCCGACGCTGCTGTGCGTACGCATGGGGATGTTTCGTTCTCGCAAGGTGGATCTTTCTATGATGCGCTTTATGGAATGGAAACATTCGGCTTGGTTCCGGAAGAGGAGATGCGCCCGGGCATGATGTATGCCGATACGTTGAGTAACCATACCGAGCTTTCCGCCTTGACGGACGCTATGGTGGCCGCTATCGCCAAGGGAAAGTTACGCAAATTGCAGTCTGATGAGAATAACGCCATGTTATGGAAGAAGGCGGTCGCTGCGGTACATCAGATCTACTTGGGGGTTCCTCCTGAGAAATTCACGTATAAAGGGAAGGAATATACACCGAAATCTTTCTTCGAGTCTACAGGTTTGAAGGCTTCGGATTATGTCTCATTGACTTCTTATACGCATCATCCGTTCTATACCCAGTTCCCGCTAGAGATTCAGGATAACTGGCGTCACGGTATGTCGTATAACTTGCCGCTGGATGAGTTTATGGAGGTCTTTGATAATGCGATTAATACGGGTTATACGATCGCTTGGGGTTCCGATGTGAGCGAATCTGGTTTTACTCGTGACGGAGTGGCCGTTATGCCTGATGATGAGAAGGTACAGGAGTTGAGCGGTTCCGATATGGCTCATTGGTTGAAATTGAAACCGGAGGAAAAGAAGCTGAACACAAAACCGCAACCTCAGAAATGGTGTACCCAAGCAGAGCGTCAGTTGGCTTACGATAATTACGAGACGACAGACGACCATGGTATGCAGATCTACGGTATCGCCAAGGATCAAGAGGGGAACGAGTATTATATGGTAAAGAACTCTTGGGGAACCAACAGCAAGTATAACGGTATTTGGTATGCTTCCAAGGCGTTTGTCCGTTATAAGACCATGAATATCGTGGTTCATAAAGATGCCTTGCCTAAAGCGATCAAAGCCAAGTTAGGTATCAAATAACCGATCTGCCAAGGAGGGTTCAAATAAAAACTAAACCCCGATAGCTTCCGGCGATCCGGTAAGTCTATCGGGGTGATCTATATATACAAAGATGTGCTGCCTATAAATTTATTGGACAAGTCTTAGCGTGTAGTTAAGATCTGCCGCCGCTTTTTGCAACGCGTCGTTCATCAAGGTCAAGTTATCCCCTTCTACTAGGAAATAGATGACGGGTTCGCCATCACTGGGAATCAACTCGTAGATTACTGCGCTAGCGTCATCGGGAGTTCCGTGCTTTACTTTTTGTTTACCGGTTGTAATGGCTTTCTGAGGAGCTTTCTTCGCCGCTCCGGTACTTGAGGCTACTGCTTCCGGTACGGTATAAAGAGCATCCAACTCGAATACGCCTTCCTCGTCTGCGTTATCTTGTTGATAATACAAGGTTAAGTCATAATCTACGTTCACGCTATCCGGAGAAGTCAGGGTTCCCTTATACTTTTTTTGGATAACCGGTCCCTTTTTAGGATCAGCCTTCAAGGAATCCCTCATATTCACGGGCTTTGCCGGTTGGGTCGCCTTAACAGAATGGATCAGTGGCAAAGACGGAGCGTCCGGAGCCGCCGACATTATGGCGAATTCTTCTTCCTCTACTTCTACGGGTACATCCTTTTGGGCTTGCTTCCCGCTACATGCGGCCAAAAATGCCATAGCCGCTACTGCGATAAAATACTTTTTCATTACCATTATTTATTTTATTAGTGACGTTTGGACATATAACATAAAATCCCCCACGATTTGTTTCGTGAGGGATCATTTTTAACTATTTACCGTGAAATATTTATTTCTTGGAAGGCTCTACCCAGTCATCCGGATAGGGAGCGGTCGGGATCGTGGAAGCGCTTCCGTCTCGTCCGGCGAAATAGTGCGGTGACATGATCTCTACGCCAGCCTCATTGAATACGTCCTGTATGTTTTGATGCAGGTCGGAATAGATATCTCCGAGTTTATCGGCGTCCTTTATATAAGCGTTGATTTGATAACAGGGATAGTAATCGCTTAGTTCGGTCTCCAATACGAAAGGCTTCGGCTCTGGCAATACCCCGGTGGTCTGGCGGGCGGCATTGATCAATAATTGATGAACTTGCCGCCAAGGTACGTCGTAGCCGATCGTAACCGTGCTGTGGATGATTAATCCGTATTGCCGTGCGGATACGCTATAATTTGTTGTATGGGAGGACATGATAAAGGAGTTCGGGATGGTCACTACCTCATTCTTAGGGGTACGTAAACGGGTTACAAACGGAGTCTTCTCGATCACGTTGCCAGTCGTCTCGTTTAGTTGGATACGGTCACCCAATTTAAAGGGCCTCATATAAGTAATGACCAGCCCTGCGATGATATTTCCGATCACCGTACTGGAACCCAACGATATGATCAAACCGACAAATACGGATATGCCTTGAAATACCCCCGAGTCCGATCCCGGCAGATAAGGATAGATCATGGCGATCATAAAGGCGTATAGCAGGAAACGGATGATATTAAACGTCGGTTGCGCCCAATCCGGGTAAAAACCTGATATTTTCAGGTTCTCGCTCTCTATCTCGTTGGCTATGTATTGGATTCCTTTTACGATGTATTTGATGCAGTAATAGATCACCAAGATGATAAACAAGTTCGGAATATAGGAGGCTACCGATTTAAAGATCATCTTTACCGGCTCCAACAAATAGGAGAATATCTTCAAGGCTAGATCTTCTGTTTGCGGGAAGATAGCGAAAAGGATCGGTACACTGATGGTTAATTGGATTAGTAACACGATCCATCGTATTACGTTGGTGAAAAACATCAATACACGTCCTTGGCGATGTGTGTTGAGAAATTCATAATCCCGGATGGTAATAGATCTGAGTCGGTTCTGCTTTAACCAGATAATTTTCCTGCGTAGCTTCTTAAACAGATAGTTGGTCAGCTTAAACAGGAAATATTGGATGATAATTACGAGGATGAACAATAATACCCGTTTCGCTATCTGCAAGATACTATGTTGCTCCCTTAACTCTTGTATCTTGTTTTGGATAATCGGTTGATATTGTTCAGCGAGGGCTATACGACTGAGATTTTGCCATAGGGCATCTTGATCGGTGATACTTAGGATAACCTTGTCTCCGTACATGATATCCGTTACGTATTCGCTGTCATAGATATAGATGGAATCCTTCTTCAAGGAATGCGAGGTCCCGATCTTTACCATGATATTGAGGATGTCCTCAGCCCGGTCAACCGGGGTGCGGCCTCCGCGCTTGGCGTAAAGGTGAAATAAGGTATCCCCCTCCACGACTACAGGTACGCCGGGAGTCAGTGCCCGAAGGGAATCGATACGGTTTCGTTGCTCGGACCTTTTTAGGGAGTCGGCGGTAGCGTTGCTGTTTTTCGTGCTTTCCAGCTCGTCTTTCAGTAAGATCTCGTTTAGTTTCATCTCTTGCAACTGGAGGGCTAGCTCCTGCATCTTGATGGAATCCTTCCGGTGCTGCTCATCGAGCGAAAGCGTATCGGTTGGGGTAACTGGTTCCTCCGGATCATTGCCTAATGTCGTAGACAATAGTTCTTCGGCCTTTTCCCTTAATTGGGCGTTGGACACCGTTGGCAGGAAACTGATTCCTGCCAAGATCACTAATCGCAATAAAAATTGTTTCATCGAATCGTGGATTAACTATTTACCACCGGCCGGAAGATGTTCCAGCCAGTATTTAGCCATTGTCTTACGTAGGTGAAGAGTTGTTCCTTCCCTTTCGTTGATGCTATGGCTACGCATCGGGTAACTGATTTGCGTAAACATCTTTCCGTTCTTGATCAACTTGTTCACCAGCATCTCGCAATTTTGGTAATGCACGTTATCATCTCCCGTACCATGAATAAGCAGCAGATTACCTTCCAGTCCCTCGGCATAGGTAATCGGGGAACCTTTGTGGTAGCCTTCCGGATTGTTCTGCGGAGTATTCATGTAACGTTCTTGGTAGATCGTGTCGTATAAACGTTGGTCGGCTACAAAAGCGATCGCTATACCAGTATGGAATATTTTCGGATAACGGAACATGCAGTTTAAGGTCTGGCTACCACCACCGCTCCATCCGGTAATACCGATCCTGTTGGCATCGATAAACGGATATTGACGGGTCATATCCAGAATACCCCTGCTCTGGTCTTCGGAAGCGAAAGTACCCACTTCCCCGTAAATACATTTCCGCCATTCACGTCCACGGGGAGTATTCGCACCCCGGTTCTCGATACTTACCACGATATAACCTTGGTTCGCCATATATTGTTGCCATAAATCTCCGTTACCCCATACATCTTGTACGGTGGCGCTCGCCGGCTCGCCGTATACCTCTATGATAACCGGGTATTTCTTGGATGCGTCGAAATCGACAGGTTTTATCATCCATGCGTCCAAGGTTAGATTGCCGGACTTGACCTTGATAAATTCTTTCGGGTTTAATCCTAAGGCGGCGTATTGGTCCTTGGCTTGGGCATTATCCTCAAGCATGCGTACGGATTGATGTTTCGGGAAAGAAACCATGTCGATAACGGATGGGGTAGAGGCGTTACTATACGTATGTATGGCCCATTTGCCGGTGGGTGACATATTGTAGCGGTGCTGTCCGGATTGTTCCATGGGGCTTACACGCTCCACTTCCCCATTGCCGAATGCTTTAGCCCGGTACAAGTAACGTTGGGTGAAATTGTCCGGGGAGGCGATGAAATAGACCCAGCCCTTTTGTAGATCGGTCCCGACCGGCGAGATATAATCAAAATCACCTTTGGTGATGGGTTGTATCTCTTTTCCGTCCCGGCTTATCCGGTATAAGTGTCGCCAGCCACTACGCTCGCTTTCCCATGTGAAATAGCGGTTGTCCTTTAACCATTGTATGTTATCATTCGTGTCCAGCCATGCGGCATCCGTATCAGTGAAGATATTATTCAGCGAGTTATCGGATATCTTGGCGATCCATACCTTATTTGTATTCTGCGGGCGGTTTAGTTGCTGTATGAACAACTCGTCGCTTTCGGGGATGAATTCCATACGGGGCAGGTAGTTGTTCCGGGGATCTCCGGGTATGGCGATCCAAGTGGTGTTCCCGCCGGTAGAGGAAACGTAGCCTACTTTTACGGCTGAATTGGTGGTTCCTGCCTTGGGGTATGGGAAATGGATTACCTTTGCGTAGATGGAGTCTACATTATTAATAATGTCGAACACTCCCGTTCCTTTCGTATCGCTTTGCCAATAGGCGATATGCTTTCCGTCCGGGCTCCAGCGGAAACCATCCCGGCAACTGAACTCCTCCTCATATACCCAATCGAAAGTTCCGTTGACAATCGTATCGCTTCCGTCTTTTGTTAGCTGCGTGATTTTCCCGGAGTCTATATCTTCTACATATATATTATTGTTGGAAACATAGGCCACACGTGTGCCATCCGGAGAGAATTTAGCGAACATCATGGAGGATTCCGGCATTCCTTTTCCCAATTGACGTAAAGCGCCGTCCTTTAGGTTTAATACCCAATAGTCACCCCGGGTATCATAACGCCATACCCGTTGGGTATTGTTATAAATCAAGACTTTCTCATTATCCGCACTCCAAGAGATACTACGTGCGGGAATAGGCTTTCCTGTAGATTTGTCTGTCAATAGGGATGAGGGGATAATGACTTCACGGGAGTTATCTTTTGCTTGATAGGCGACGATATCCGTGCCTCCGGTTTGCTTATTATTTTCCAAGCGGCTATAACGTTCACCGTCTTTTAGCCAAGTCATGCTTCCGATGCCTTTTGTTTGTATGACGTTACCGGCAACGATATCCTCAAGATTCAACGCTTTTTGTGCCATGCTTATACCTCCCGACAGAAGGCTGATCGTGGCGATCGCTATTAATTTATTTAGTTTCATGTTGTATTAGTTGGTTACTACTATATTTATGCAAAGAACGGAAAGTTAGTTGATATAACAAAATGGATTTGTATATTCGCGCCTCGGAAATCAAGAATAATTATAATTTAATTTTATATAGAAATCGGAATGAAAGCACTTTCAATGTATGTATGGTCACTTTTAGTGATCATGATGATGGGACTTACTTCTTGTGGGGATGATGATGAGCTTCAATTCTCGGAAGAACAATTGGCTTATATCAACAAAAACAAGGAATACATCTGGGAAAAGAAAACAGAGAAAGATGAGATGGGTGAATTAAGATATAAGCAAGTTGTTCTAGGGGGTGATACCGCCTTATACCGGATCATTCGGAAAGAAAATGAGTGGACAACAACACCCACGATGACTTCCGTGGTCTATTTGCTAGGTCTGGAAGGGAAGTTTATAGATGGACAGGTCTTTCAAAAGAAACTGGATAGATCAAGTTTTTCTATGAACGGCATTATCCCGGGCTTAAGCGGTGTCTTATTGAATATCCATCTGGATGAGACCGTGGAGGCGATTATCCCGGCTTCGCTAGGTTATGGATATGGAGATTATAGCGGTATCCCCGGAGGTTCTACTTTAATCTTTACTTTTACCTTGGATAAGGTCGAATGAATATTATCAGACTAAAGGCACATTTGGTTTGATCTGACTTTTATCTTTATAAGATTTGGCACGGTTACTTAATTCCGCCAACGGGTTAATAGTATAAGTAGGTGTGGTGTAATTGCTTTATTTTGAATATGCATACGATTTGTTCGTAAATATTCGATAGTTTCGTTGCTTATCTCCTTTTTTCTTTTTAATTTGGCGGATTATAAACATAATCTTGATATTATGAAGACTGCCATTGTTCCTTTCTTGTTGCTTCTGAATGTTCTTGTCGCTGTAAATGCACAGACTAAGGATTCTGTTATCTTGGTGAAAGATAGTATTACGGTAAAATTGCCGGATGTCTACGTTACTTCCGAGCGTCCTTTGGTTACGGTTACGGACGATGCCTTATCTTTCGACGTGCCTAACTTGATCATGGCCAAACCGGTGAATACTGCATTTGATATTTTAGGAGAGATTCCCGGATTGGTGAAAGAAGGGGACAACGTTAGTATCATCGGCGTCCCTGCTACGAACATTATTATTAACGGACGTAGAAGCTCAATGTCATTGTCCCAGATTGTAGAGCTTCTGAAATCTACCTCGGCCAGCAAAGTAAAGAGTATAGAGCTTTTGTATAGCTCTCCTCCAAAATATGGCGTAAAAGGAGGTAGTATAAATATCATTATGGAGAAGAAAGTGAATGAGGATTTAAGTGCCGATATCTCTTTGACCGGAAAGCAAGCTTTCTACTTCTCGCCAACCGGATTAGTGAATTTATCCTACTCCAAAAAGAAATATAGTCTGGATCTATCTTATTCCGCTAATTATAACCATTCCCGTTCAACCGAGGATATGAACGCCTATCCTATCGTGAAGGATCGCCCTTATGAGATCCTGCAAGAAAATACGGCGGTAGGTCGTTCTATGAACCATACGATTGGGGCGAGTGCCAATTGGTTTATGGATAAGGGGCGTGAGGTGGATATTTCTTATTATGCCAAGATAACGGATTCTAATTCCAAACGATATTCGAACACTCTATTTGTGGGTATTGAGAATGCGGAAAGTAATAATAAGTTATCGGGCCCGAAGAATCTTCAAAATGTACGATTGAATTATGCACATTCCAAGAACTTGAGCGCAGGGGTGGATTATACCTATTATAAGGATCGCAGGGATCAATATATGATCTCGGATTATCCCGATACGAAACAAGAGGTGGAGGCTACCTCCCGGCAAAATATCCATTTGGCGAATGTATTCGTCAACTACGAACGGGTATTTGGAAAAGGATGGAAAATTAACGCGGGCACGAATGTGCAGTTATCCTTTACGGATAATAGCTCCTTTACCTACCAAGATAAACAGGAGGATCTGTCAGCTACGTTTGCCCAAAAAGAAAAAGAGTATACGGCGGGATTGTATGCCGGTTTCTCTAAGCGTTTTGGCAAGAAACTGGTGTTGAGCGCTTCTCTTTCGGCGGAGTATAATAAGGCGGTGATTGATTCGGCGGGCCGGAAGTGGACCTTATGGTCTGGGGTAAATCTCTATCCACAATTGAACTTGAGTTATACGATCGATCCATCGAATATGCTTCAAGTCAATTTTTCCAGCGATAAGAAGTATCCGGCGTATTGGGCCATGAGCTCGAATGTTTCTTATTTGAATGTGTATAGTCAGGTACGGGGAAATCCTTATTTGGAACCGGAACGTATTTATATGGCTAGGGCTAATTATATCTTGAAAAAGAAATATGTTTTTGGACTATTTGCCAATCATCATGTGAATTATATTCGCCAATTGTATTATCAAGATACGAAAGCGTTGAGAGCCTATTACCAATCGGTTAATTTCGATAAGCATAATACTTTCGGGGCGATGGCAGTTATCCCGTTTCGGATCGGTGGGGTGGTTAGCTCACGGTTCGTGGCATCGGGCTTCTTAATTCAAGATGAGGGAGTGTTTATCGATATTTCGTTTGATCGGAAAAAGTTATTCGGGCAGTTGATGTTGTTCAATACGTTTACTTTATCAAAGAAGAAGAACTTATCGCTGGAAGTGAATGCTCGCTATAGTGCGCCTTCGATACAAGGTATCTATGATGTGGATGGTAATTATAATGTATCGGCAGGGCTTGTCTGGAATCCGATACCGAAAAAGTTAAGTGTAATGCTGCGAGGTGAGGATTTGTTAAAGGGCTTACGTGCGAAAACGCATATTGATTATCCCAGCCAGAAGAGTGATATGACGATCTATTCGGATACTCGTTCAGTATCGCTCACTTTAAAGTATACATTGGGCAAGATGAACCGGAAGAATAAGAAAGAGATCGATTCTTCACGGTTTGGTCAATAATGTTCTTATGGAATCCATTCGATAACGCCTGTGACTGGATGTTGTTTTTTCCAGTCCTCTAATTCTGCATACGTACGCACGCCGTCTTGAATGACTGCTAGGTAATATTCCACGCCCATGATTTTCGCTGTATCCGGTGTCTCATATTTCAGTTTTAAGATGGCCTGTCGAGTCTCGTCAGTCAGTACGGCGGTTATACGTTCGGCCATTTTCTCGAAATAACCGTCATAACGGGAACCTTTTACGATATGGATCATATCAATTTGCCAGAGTTCGTTATTCGGATCTTGGAACCATGCGTGCCATTCTACACATCGTTCTTCCGTATCGAGCGAGTTTCCGTATTCGATTCGTTTAATGAGCGGGTTCTCCGCTAGCCGGGCCATCGCTTGGAAGCTGTCGGATATACGGAAGGGAGAGGTGTAAATATGGAAGTCGATATCCTTATGTTTCATGAGTAGTCCCATATTTAAGGAGCCTACTAAGTTTATTTCCGCCCCGACAGATTTCCAGATATTTATAATGTCGGTTTGCCGGATCACTTCCCAAGCTCTTTCTTGGTTTCTTTTCGCTAATTCTAATAGATGTTCCATGATTTAAATAATTTGGGATGCGAAGTTAAAAAACGAAATGGAATAAGGAAATAGCTATTTATAGCTAGGTTGATATATTATATAGGTGTACTATTTTCAGTTGTAGAGACGGAGCGTGTCCCGTCTCTACAATTTGTACAATATATATTTATCTTTTGGATAACCTGAATAACTCACCGATCCATAAAACTAGAGAGGAAGATCCGATAATAATCGCCCAATCTCTCAAGGACAAAGGTATTACGCTAAACATCTCGCCTCCAAAAGTGACGATCAGGTATTGACCGATCAAAATCAGTAATGCAACTAGCAAGAAACTTTTACTATCCTTTAAATTGGCGAAAGCGGAACGTCCTTCCATAAAAGCCTTCGCGTTAAACATATTCCAGAACTGTAGCATCACGAAGAAGCTGAAGAACCATGATAAGTCGTGTGGCGTTAAGCCGTCTTGCGCATGGAAATAGAACAACAAGCCCATCAAGATTACGACAAATGCGAATCCGACACCGAAAATATTGTAAGCCATCGGGCGAGTGATAATGAAATCTCCATCCTTACCGCTCCGGCGAGGTTTATCTTTCATCACTCGTTCATTCGGTGGGAGAGAGGCCAATGCTCCGGCTGCGAATGTATCCATGATCAAGTTTACCCATAACATCTGCGTGATGGTCAAAGGTGATTCCGTACCTAATAAGGAACCTAATAATACGATCAGACAAGCGGCAACATTGATGGTCAATTGGAATAACAGGAATTTCTGGATATTCCGGTACAAGGAACGTCCCCACATCACCGCACGGGTAATGCTACTGAACGAGTTATCGATAATCGTGATGTCGCTGGCTTCCTTGGCGACGGAAGTACCGTCTCCCATGGAGAGGCCGACTTGAGCAGCTTTCAAGGCTGGGGCATCGTTTGTCCCGTCGCCGGTAACCGCTACCACAGCGCCTTTTTGCTGTAATAATTGTACCAAACGCTGTTTGTCCGTAGGACGGGCACGACACATGATCTTCAAGTCTAAGACACGCTCCAAGGCCTCTTGGTCGCTAAGCGCCTCGAATGCGGGACCTGTTATAATGTTCCTGTCGCTATCATCCGTTTTCCACGTACCGATCTGCCGTCCGATTTCTTTGGCCGTACCCGGTGTATCTCCCGTAACGATCTTCACGTTGATACCTGCGTTCAAGCAACTTTGAACAGCGGGCGGCACGTCCGCACGTACCGGATCGGAGATCGCTACAATACCTAAATACGTTAAATCCGTATCATGCAAACGACCCTCTACGAAGAAAGTCTCATCCTTTCCATCCTCGATAATTTGGTAAGCGAAGCCAAGCGTACGCATCGCTTGGTTCTGGTAATCCAATAATTGTTTTTCGATGCCGGCTTTACATTCCGCCACCGGTTTGCAAGTTCCGTCTATCGCCACCCGGTTACTTTTGGCCAGTACGATTTCGGGAGCACCTTTCACGTAAAGTACCTTCTTGCCGAGTAACGGTGATTGTACGATTGTAGCCATATATTTCCGTTCCGTAGAGAAGGTCAATTGATCTAGGATCGTAGCGTTCTCTCTTAATTCCAGATAATTTTGGTGTTGTCCGTTCAACCAGAGTAAAAGGGCGGCCTCCGTCGGGTTTCCAAGGGTTTTTACCTTTTCTTCCGAGAAATCGAGGAATGCCGTGGAGTTCGTGGAGATACCTTCTTTGATCAGGTTACTTAACTCATCCTCCCCAAGCTTTTGTTCTTTCAGGTTGTAGAAATTCGTTTGGTAGACTTGCATTTGATTCTGTGTCAACGTTCCGGTTTTGTCCGTACAAATTACGGTAGTTGCTCCCATGGTCTCGCAGGCATGCATTTTGCGGACAAGATTATTCGTCTTCAACATACGGTTCATGCTTAGGGCCAAACTTAGCGTGACACTCATCGGTAATCCTTCCGGAACGGATACCACGATCAACGTAACCGCTACCATAAAGTAGTTGAGGATATGGGCGATGATGTCCATCGCCGGCATCCCGGGGAAGCTATCCGATAAAAGGAATTTTACGGTCAAGGCGATGAACGTCACTCCGGCGATCGTATATCCGGCTTTGCTGATCACTCCGGCCAAACCTTTCAATTGGATCTGTAAGGGAGTCTCTACATCGCTCTCGATTTGCGAGCCTTCGTAGACCTTACCGTATCCGGTAGCATCACCCACTTTTTCCACTTGCATGACGCCATGTCCGTCCACGACCGTCGTTCCTCGCATGACTACATTGGACGGATAAGTCGCTTCCGTATCGAAATCCGCCTCGTTTGTTGTCTTGCTAATAATCGGTTCACCGGTTAGTGTGGATTCGTTGATCTGTAGGGAAATGGCTTCAAGCAAATGTCCATCTGCGGGAATTTCCTCACCTGTCTCCAAAACAACGATATCGCCTACGACGACCTCTTTTTTCGGTATTTGGCAGATATTCCCGTCACGGATTACCTTCACTAAAATATCATCATTGACTGTATTCAAGATATCGAATGCCTTGTTCGCTTTCACCTCGAAGAAAAAGCCCACGCAACTGGCAAGCATGATAGCGAAGAAAATGCCGATCGGCTCCAAGAAGGCCGTAAAACCTTTCGCCTCAGGTCCCCAGCAATGTACGCCAGCGATTATCATGGACAAGAGCCATGCCACTAATAATATACGAATAATAGGATCTTCGAATTTCTCCAAGAATTGGCTCCATAACGAAGCTTTCTGGGGCGGGGTAAGTACATTCTCGCCGTGAAGGCGCCTGCTCTCTTCTACTTCTTGTTTGGTTAATCCTCGGTACTGATGTTTTTTCTCCATAAATTTATTAATCTGATTAAGAAAATAGGATAGCAAATTACGTAAAGTTATACGACATATACAAGGGTTTAACCTTTTTGCATATATTTGTGTTGTATAACGAATTAATTTTTAATTAAAAGATGAAGAAAGTACTATTCATGTTATTGGTTATGTTCGCTTTGAGCGCCTGCCAATCAAAGGATTCATATGTGAAGGAGTTTAGTGATTTTGTAGATAAGGTGGAAATGGAGGCCGCTGATTATACCGATAAGGACTGGAAGAAGGCGGATCTGAAATTCTCGGATCTATCCACGAATCTTTACGCCAAGTTCGAGGAAGAGTTAAGCGCTGATGAGAAAGCGGAGATCATTAAATTGCAAGCGACATACGCCGGATTGAAAATGAAAGCGGGCGTGAAAGACGCTGCCAAGAAAGTGGATAAGTTCTTGGATGGTTTGAAGGAAGGAACAAAATAACCTCTAATACGAAAATAAGATGAACAGAAATTGGGTGTATTCGCTATTTGCTTTATGGATCGTCTGCTCGTTCGCTTGTACGCAGCCTAAACCTGTGGCGAATGTGGAAGTTCAGAAAGAGAATTTCGTATTCTCTATAAAAGGGACAGATACATTGTCCTTGGACAAGTATGAGTTGCCTTCTATATCGCCCGCCTTAAAAAAGCCTGTGATGATTTTTGCTTTTGGCGGTGGGTTTAAAGGGGGAGATAAGGCGGATAAAGGATATATTCCCTATTTCGAGTTCCTCGCCCGAAACGGATTTGTGGTCGTTTCTACGGATTATCGTACCACCTTGAAGAATCTGGATCCTTCTAAAGTCTCTTCTCCGATGGACTTTATCGCGGCCTTGCAGCATGCGATCGATACGGCGGTAGAGGATTTTTATGATGCTACCGGTTTTGTGATCAACCAAAGCTCGGATTGGAACATCGATGTGGAGCAGATCGTAGCGAGCGGTTCGAGTGCCGGGGCGATTACGGTATTGCAGGCAGAGTATGATTTATGTAACGGACATGAGTTGGCGAAAAGGCTACCGGCAGGTTTCAACTATGCCGGTGTGATCTCATATGCCGGTGCGGTCTCTGGTGTGCTTCCTCCACATTGGGAAAAGATGCCTTGTCCGATTATGCTATTCCATGGCGATGCGGATAAAACCGTTCCTTTTGAACAAGCCGCTATGGAGAACCTCGGCGGTTTATGGGGATCATCCGCTGTAGCGAAAAGTCTGGAAAATCTTCAAGCTTCCTATTATTTTTATAAGGTAGAGAATGCGGGGCATGAGATCTCTGGGCTCCCTATGTCCCGGAACCAATACGATATCATGAGCTTCTTGAGCCGTCAAGTCTTAGGCGATGAGAATTTAGCGATCACGACAGACGAACGTGTTCCCGGTGATACGATCGTACGGAAAGATTTTACCGTACAGGATTATATCTTGGATAATTTGCGTTAATATGATAATGAAATATAAACAGCCTTAATTTGACCTTTTTAGATTAAACTATTCACCCGAAGGATTGTCTTTACTATATAGAGTGATTAATAGTGTGTTTAGTTTATTAAGGTTATGAGATTAACAAGGTTAGTTGGATTTTTAGGGATTGTCCTTTTTTGTGCAGGGCAATCCCTTTTTGCTCAAAGTAAGCAAGAGCGGAAGGAGCAAAAAGAGAGAGTAGTGAGGGAGATCGTGGATAGCGGTCGTATTAAGATCGATGTGGATCGTGCCGTACCGATGGCCGGGAGATCCGTCAATCTTACTTCCCCCTACTCATTGGAAATACATGGTGACTCGATCCTGTCTTATCTTCCTTACTTTGGACGTGTTTACTCTGCTCCTTATGGTGGTGGAGAGGGCTTGACGTTTAAAGAAGTGGCGGCAGAGAAGGAGCAAACCTCTGAAAAGAAAGGTAGTTCCGAAATCAAGTTCCGTGTAAAGACCAAAGAGGATGTATACATGTTTCGGGTGGAAGTCTATCCGAATGGCTCGGTGACAATCAATGTGACACCCGTGAATAAACAGGCTATTACCTTTTATGGTGATGTCGCCTTAGACTTGAAATAGTCGTCCTTGCCGTGTATCTCTTTCCTCGATCCGCTTATTTACCTTAGCGGTAAATTCGAAATTCTTTAAACCCCAATCCGGTGCGATCAGTAGCTCTTTGGGGGATTGTGATACGAACCTCTCTACTACGATAGAGGGGTTCAGTCGTTCTATGAAGTCAATCACTAATTCGATATATTCATCAGCCGTATATAAATGGAAATCAGAAGGATCTTCCTTGAACTCTTTCGCCATGCGGGTATTCTTGATTAGCTGCAATTGGTGCAGTTTAAGTGTCGTGATCGGGAGGCGTGATAAGACATCCGCATGGTGTAATATTTCATCCCTACTTTCTCCCGGTAGTCCGAGTATCAGGTGTGCCCCGGTGTAAATACCTTTTGCCGCCGTACGACGGATAGCGGATTCCGATTCTTCATGGGTATGCCCTCTGTTTATGCGGACTAAGGTCTTATCAAGCGTACTTTCCAATCCATATTCAATCATGACGAATTTTCGCAGGGAAAGCTCCGCAAAATAATCCAATAAACCTTCCGGCATACAGTCCGGACGAGTGCCGACAATCAATCCTTCTACTCCGGGATAGGCAAGCGCTTCCTCATATTTGAGAATAAGAGAGTCTAATCGGTCGTATGTATTCGTGTAGGCTTGGAAGTAGGCCAGATACCGCATATCCGGATATTTGCGGGAAAAAAAACGTACGCCTTCCTCTAATTGCTCGGTAACGCTTTTCTCCGTATGACAGTATTCTGGACTGAATGTTTGGTTATTACAATAGGTGCAACCGCCCCATCCTTTAGACCCGTCTCGGTTCGGGCAGGTGAAGCCTGCGTTTATGGAAATCTTCTGAACCTTGAATTTGAATAGATCCCGTAGAAAATCCCCAAATTCATAATATCGTTTAGTTTTTTTCATAAGACAAAGATACGATTTCTCGCAATTTGAATCACTTTTTTATGCTAACTTCGCGTTTCAATCTGAAATAAAGAGTATAAATGAAACGATTAGGTTTTAGTTTATTGCTTTCGTTGGCCGTATTCGGAAGTGTGGCCGCACAAACCGGAAGCAAGCATGTTGACTTAAAAGAAATAACCGATGGGAAATTTCGTCAAGTGACGGCTATCGGAGAGATGCGATCCCTGCCGGATGGAGAACACTACACAGCCATGAACGCCGATAAGAGTATGATCATTAAATATTCCTATCGTACGGGAAATCCTGTGGATACATTGTTTAATGCCCGTAAAGCTCGTGAATGTACCTTTACGGATTTTGATGGATATACAATCAGCAGCACCGGGCATCATATCTTGGTTTGGAGGGATACGGAGTCTATTTATCGTCGCTCTACCAAGGCTGTGGTTTATGATTATGACGTACGTCGTAATTATGTGAAGCCTATTTCCGATGCCAAGGGTAAGCAAATGATCCCGACATTCTCGCCGGATGGTCGTATGTGCGCTTATGTACGGGATAATAATATTTGGATACGTAAGTTTGATTTTGATACCGAGGTACAAGTTACCAAGGACGGTGAGTTGAATAAGATATTGAATGGTATCACGGATTGGGTGTATGAGGAAGAATTCGCGGTGACAAATCTAATGGCGTGGTCTCCCGATAGCGAGTATCTGGCCTTTGTCCGTTTTGACGAGTCCGAGGTGCCCGAATATTCTATGCAGATGTATGGTGAGGGACTTTATCCGGGGTATTACGAATATAAATATCCGAAGGCCGGGCAGAAGAATTCAAAGGTCTCCGTACATTCTTATAGCGTAGTCACCAAAGACACGAAAGAGATGAAGGTCCCGGTAGAAGGCGACTTCTATATTCCCCGCATTACTTTCACGCAGAATCCGGATCAGTTGGCTATCATGACATTGAACCGCCAGCAGAATGTATTCAATATGTATTATGCAAATCCGAAGAGCGGTGTGTTCCGTTTGATCTTGCGTGAGGAAAATAAATGCTACGTGGATTCTGATTGGTTGACTTCCATCCAGTTCTTGAACAATGGGTTTACCTATGTGAGTGAACAAGATGGCTATTCCCATATTTATTTGTATTCCCCGACAGGTGTTATGCAACGTCAGGTAACTCAAGGGAACTGGGATGTCACGGCCTTTCTAGGTGTGGATGAGAATACGAAGACTTTCTATTACGAGTCTGCCGAGGAAAGCCCGATCCGCCGCTCTATCTATAAGATCGACGCGAAAGGCGTGAAGACAAAACTCTCCACGGAAGAGGGTATGAACAAGGCGGTCTTTAGTGACAATTTCGCTTATTTCGTGAATACCTATTCCAATGCGAATACCCCGGCGAAGATTACGGTGAATGAGACGAAGACCAAAAAGGAACTACGTGTTCTGCAAGATAACGCAGCATTGAAGAGTAAGCTGAAGGAATATGTTTTTGCTAAGAAGGAATTTATGAAGGTACATACGGCTTCGGATTATGAGTTCAACGCTTGGATCGTAAAACCCGCTGATTTTGACCCGTCGAAGAAATATCCGGTGATGATGACGCAATATAGTGGCCCTAACTCCCAGCAAGTATTGGATCAATACGGTTTCGATTGGGAGCAATATCTGGCCTCAAATGGTATTATCGTGGTATGTGTGGATGGTCGTGGAACCGGTGCCCGTGGTGAGGCATTCCGTAAATGTACTTATTTGAGAATGGGCGAGCTGGAATCCAGAGACCAAGTGGAGGCTGCGCAAGCGTTAGGCAAGTTACCTTATATCGATAAGGATCGTATCGCGATCTGGGGTTGGAGTTTCGGAGGTTATAACACGTTGATGGCCTTGAGTACCGGAAACGGAACGTTTAAGGTGGGTATCGCTGTAGCTCCTCCGACGGACTGGAAATATTATGACTCCGTTTATACGGAGCGTTTCATGCGTACCCCGCAAGAGAATTTCGAGGGCTATGCGGCTACCTCTCCGTTACGCCGGGTGAAAGACTTACAAGGCAAGTTATTGCTGGTTCATGGAACCGCCGATGATAATGTTCATTTTATGCAAACAATGGAATATGCCGAGGCTTTGGTTCAAGCCAATAAGCAGTTCGATATGCATGTTTATAAAGATCGGAATCATAGCATATATGGTGGTAATACCCGTTACCATTTGTATACGAAGATGGCTAATTATTTATTCAATAATTTGTAAGACATGGCGCAGCATTTAAGAAAGCCGGATTGGTTGAAGATCCGGCTTGGCGGAAATGAGCAATTCACGAAGACAAAAAGTATTGTTGAATCTCATTGCCTTCACACAATATGCACAAGTGGTAAATGCCCGAATATGGGTGAATGTTGGAGCTGGGGAACAGCTACATTCATGATCGGTGGTGAGATCTGTACTCGCTCTTGTCGTTTTTGTAATACGCTAACGGGTAAACCTCTTCCGTTGGACCCGAAAGAGCCTGCGAATGTAGCGGAGAGCATCCGTTTAATGAATCTCAAGCATGCGGTGATCACGTCCGTTGATCGTGATGACTTACCAGACTTAGGCGCTTCTCATTGGGTAAATACGATCCGTACGATCAAAGAGGTGAATCCTCAAACGACCGTGGAAGTCTTAATCCCGGATTTTCAAGGACGATTGGATCTGGTTGATCAGGTCGTGGATGCGGCGCCTGAGATTATCTCCCATAATATGGAGACTGTACGCCGTATCAGTCCGCAAGTGCGTAGCGCCGCTAAGTATGACGTGAGCTTATCCGTTTTGCGACGAATCGCTGAGCGGGGTGTGGTAGCCAAGACTGGTATCATGGTCGGACTGGGGGAGACTGAGGATGAGGTGCTTGAATTAATGGATGATGTTTTGCAGGCGGGTGTTTCTGTTTTGACAATCGGGCAGTATTTACAGCCCTCTCGCAAGAATATTCCCGTCTCTGAATATGTGACTCCTGAACGCTTTGAATATTATAGACAACAGGCCGTTAACAAAGGTTTTAAGAAAGTAGAGAGCGCTCCGCTGGTGCGCTCGTCGTACCATGCGGAAAAGCATATATGATTCATGAACTTTTGACAATCTTTGTTGTTATTAATATAAAAGTGGACTAAAGGGGGGGAAGGAATGAACAGAGTAAAGAAAGGTCTAGATAATCAGGCGATAGGTTTATTGCCGTTGTTGTTGTTCATGTTTTTGGACAATTATTTTTCTTATTTATTATCCTTTATAATTGGGGTTACTTTCTGTTTTGTTTGTATTTTTTTGTTTCAAGTGTTGAGTAAGGATAAGGTGTACCAATTTATGCTTCTGCCATCGGCGGGCACATTGGTCTTATATTCCGTATTTCTTTGTCTCAAGCTTGAACCTGTGTTGTTTATATACTCTCCTCTTATCACGGAAGTATTACTGGTCGTGGCGTTAGCGATCGTGGGGTTCACGAGGAGAACGGTCATACAACGTATACGCGATTCGAAACGTCCCTCTTTTAAACGTACTTTGCTTCGTACTACCTTGAACGAATTTTATTTCCTCGCTCAGTTGGTACAGAACCTGTACACGTTGCATCTTTTCATCATCTTGTTATATAGCATCTTGCCGGAAACGATGCAGAATATGCGTACCGAACGTTTCTTATACCGGGAGTTGGGATTGGTAATCGGTGTTTTGGTCATTGTTTATGAGCAAATACGTTTGTCCTTGATGCAAGGTAGCTTGAAAAAGGAAATGTGGGTTCCCGTATTGAATGACAATGGGAAGGTGATCGGTTGTATCGCACGTTCGGTCAGCCGCTCTTTACCGAAGAAATACTATCATCCGATCGTGCGTATCGCCGTTGTTTATAATGGTATGTTATATCTGGTGAGACGAAGTAAGGATGAGTTTGTCTCTCCGGATACGATGGATTATCCGTTCCATAATTACGTGCTCTTCCGACATAGTATAGATAGCACGGTCAAAGAGACTCTCGGAAGTTTGGCGCAAGATAAATCAATTGCTCCACGCTTCCTGATCCGTTATACATTTGAGAACGAGAAGGTGAAACATTTGGTATCTCTCTATGTTATTTGTTTACGTACGGAAGAGCAATTAAATCAATGTAAGCGCCGTAGCGGAAAGCTTTGGACAGCGAAACAAATCGAGGAGAACTTGAGTTCCGGGGTATTTAGCGAATATTTTGAGAAAGAGTTCGCTTATTTGCAAAATACGATTCTTTTCGCCGAGAGTTTCTGTTGCGGTAACTAATCATCTTATAATGCCCGATTCCCTAGCTCTATAACTTCCAAATCTTTGATATCCTTTCCCTCAATAACGAAACGTAATAAGGTACGTACTTGATGAAAGCCACTTTTTCCAGCCGCTCCCGGATTCATATGCAGACACTTCAAGCTTCGATCGAATACTACTTTCAGGATATGCGAATGTCCGGAGATGAATAGATTTGGCCGTGTATCGTATAATTCTTTGCGGATCTCGGGATTGTAGCGGCCCGGATAACCTCCGATATGAGTCATCATAACGTTCACGTCTTCTACCTTGAAATGAGCTACTTTAGGATATTGCAGGCGAATGGCTTGTCCGTCTATATTTCCGTATACGGCTTTGAAAGGTTTCAAAGCCTCGAATTTCGCGGCCAAAAGATCGGAGCCTATATCGCCCGCATGCCAGATTTCATCGCAATCTTTAAAATATTCGGCGTACTTATCATCCCAGTACGCATGGGTGTCTGAAAGCAATCCAACTTTAATCATAACAATTTCTTTTATTGCTCGAAAGTATCTATATTTACACGCCTAAGATAAGAATATTATGGAGAATTCATATCAATATTTTAAACGGGACTTAAGCTGGTTGTCGTTTAACTACCGTGTCTTGCTGGAAGCGGAAGATGATACGCTGCCTATTTATGAGCGTATTAAGTTCCTTTCTATCTATTCCTCGAATCTGGAAGAATTTTATGAGATCCGGGTTGCGGAACACCGGGGGGTAATCATGAAAAAGAATTATTCGGAGGAGAGCGCAGCTGAGGCGGAAGAGACCTTGGCGGCTATTACCCGGGAGGTTAACCGCCAGCAACGGGACTATTACCGTATTTTCTCGGAGAAGATATTGCCGGAATTGAATCGCCAGAATGTTTACTTATACCAGAATGAGAAGCCGGAACCTTTCCATGAAGAGTTTGTCCATAATTTCTTTAATGAGGAGGTTTTCCCATTCCTGTCGCCGGTCATGATTCAAGCCGGTGATATACGTACGTTCATCCGGGATCGTCGGCTTTACCTTGTGATCCGTATGATTAAGCGGAGCAAGCGGATGAATGAGCCGGGCTTCGTACCCGAGTATCATTATGCGTTGATGAAGATTCCTTATGCGAAAGTTCCCCGTTTTATCGAGTTGCCTCCGCATGACGGGAAATATTATATCATGTTTATCGACGACATTATCCGTGCGAATTTACAGAATGTTTTTCCCGGTTATATTATTGATGGCTGTTACAGCATCAAGATTTCCCGGGATGCGGATATTTATTTGGATGATGAGAGCCGGGCGAATATCGTGGAGAATATCCGTAAGAAGGTAAAGAAACGCAAGATCGGAGCCTTGAGCCGTTTTATGTATGATCAAGCGATGCCGGATGATTTTCTGGCTTTTGTTTGCGATGCCTTTGGTATTACGTCGGAGGACTTGGTGTTAGGTGGACGATATAATAATTTGCAGGACTTGATGAAATTGCCGAATCCGGCGGGAAAGCATTTAGAGCAGCAGCCACCGGTGCCTATGCGTGTGCCTTTCCTCGATGAGATGGGGTCGGTATTCAAGGCCGTGAAGAAGCGGGATATCTTATTGCATTTCCCTTATGAGTCGTTTGATTATTTGATCCGCTTTTTGATGGAGGCGGCCTTTGATCCGAAGGTGGATGAGATCAAGATTACCCAGTATCGAGTGGCAGAGAATTCGGCCGTGATTAATACGCTGGTCAGCGCTGCCCAGAATGGTAAGAAAGTGACGGTATTTGTGGAATTGAAAGCCCGTTTCGACGAGGAGAATAATATGAGTACGGCAGAGCGTATGGAGCAGGCCGGTATTCGTATCATTTATAGTATTCCGGGC
The DNA here is from genome assembly GCF_000436315.1 of Parabacteroides sp. CAG:2. NCBI lineage: Bacteria > Pseudomonadati > Bacteroidota > Bacteroidia > Bacteroidales > Tannerellaceae > Parabacteroides > Parabacteroides sp. CAG:2. The sequence continues at coordinate 50,037 of NZ_FR885316.1, forward strand.
TTGAAAGTACATGCGAAGGTTGCGGTCATTCTTCGGAAGGATACGTCCGAGGGACTTAAACGGCGTGATTTCGCCTATTTGAGTACCGGTAATTTCAATGAGAAGACGGCTAAGATCTATTCGGATATGGCGCTGTTGACTTCGAATACGGAGATTATTACGGATATCAATAAAGTATTCGCTGTTTTGGAAGGGCGTATGAAAGAACCTACTTTCCGCCATTTGTTGGTGGCCCGTTTCAATATGGTCTCGGAATTGACTGGTAGGATTCGGCGGGAGATCGAGCATGTGCGGGAAGGCCGAAAAGGACGGATCATATTAAAGATGAACGGACTGCATGACCAACATATGATCGAGGAACTCTATCATGCGAGTGAGGCGGGGGTAGAGATCGATCTGATTGTTCGGGGGATTTGTTGCCTGGTACCGAACCAACCTTATAGCGCAAACATCCGGGTTACTCGTATCGTGGATATGTTTTTGGAGCATTCACGGGTTTGGTATTTTCTGAATGATGGTCAGGAGGATCTTTTCCTTACCTCGGCTGATTGGATGCGTCGGAATTTGAACCGACGGATCGAGACGGCTTTCCCGATCCTCGATCCGGATCTGAAGAGGGAGATAATCGATATCTTGAATATCCAGCTAAGTGACAACGTGAAAGCTTGTTATTTGGATGGCGAGTTACGTAATAATTTTAAGTGTGATGATAATCCGGTAAAAGTGCGTTCGCAATTGGCTATCTATGATTATTTGAGAAATAAATCCATACGGTAACCGGGATGGGGGAGTTTTGGGGATTTGTTGATTGGGGGGCTGGTTGCTTAGCCTTGATCGTGGCGGTGGTATTTAGCTTTTTGTTGGGAGTACGTACGGGACGTATCCGGGAGAGAAATGAATCTGTCCGTTCTCGCATTCGGCAGAATAAAGCGAATATGTATCGCTATAAACAACAATTAGCCTCCTATCAAGAGCAAGTCGTACGCTTGGAGCGGGAACGGGATTCTCTGGTCATCCGCTCGGAGGCTTATGACCGGATCGAGACGGAGCTGACGGCCTATCGCCAGAAGATGGAGCAGTTGGAGAGAGATCCTTGTTCTTTCCGGCGATAATAACTTATTGGACAATGCTACCGGAAAAGTAGATGTGGATGTACCTAAGCTTTTATGTGCCCTTAAAGATGATCCTCTCCATGTGAATCCAAGTAAAGAGGAATGGGCTGAGATTATTGGTATGACCGATCTTCTGTTTAATAACTTCTTAACCGATCTGAGAAATAAATACAGTATTACCCGCCATGAGCAGGAAATATGTTGCTTGATCAAATGGAATTTCTCCCGAAAGGAGCAACTAGCCGTGTTTAATAATACTCCGGATGCGTTAACCAAATCGAAAGGCCGTTTAAAAAAACGTCTAGGCTTGGATGAAAAGACGGATTTGGATGCCTATGTCCGTTTATTATAAAGCTTAAAGTTATTTTGTTTGTCGTGATTGTCCGGCAATATTATCCGTTTATCTCCCATTGCGTGGTTTATATGTGTGATTATTAGTTGTTTGATGTTCGCTTGTTTTGTCCGGTACCATTTCTTTCCTCTTTACGATCCTTCCTGTACTTTTGCGGTGTGTGATTTAATTTTTAAGAACGAATAATCAGGAATGCTATGAGAACACAAACTGTACTACTATGGATCAGCCTTAGCCTAATGGTGGAGCTTTCCGCTTGTGATTGGACTTCGTCCTCTCCGGTGGCCTCGCTACGGCGGGCTACCGGATGGCCTTTCGAGGTGGTGGTTGTAATGGATCGAGACGCATGGAATGGTGAGGTGGGGGAGTTGCTGCAAGAACAATTGCGAGCGCCGATACCTGCTTTGCCTCAAGCGGAAGCATCTATGCGTGTCACCTATTCGGAGCCATCGGGCTTTTCCGGTTTATTACGATACGTACGAAATATCTTGATCGTATCCGTAGATCCTAACCGGTATACGAAAGCTGGAACAAGAGAGAGTCCCGATGAATGGGCCAGCGGTCAGAATGTTGTGACTCTGTATGCTCCGACTACCGCTGCTTTAACCGAGTTCCTTTTATTAAATGAAGGACGGTTGGTCAACCATTTCAATCGAGTGGAAAGGGAACGTTGGATAGTTGGACTTTCTAAGAGCCATAGCAGTTGGATCAATGAGAAGTTGAAGTCCCGTTTCGGTATCTCGCTGTTCGTGCCGGAAGATATGTCGGCCTATAAGGAAGAGACCGATTTCTTTTGGGGCTCGAATAACGCAAATCGGGGACGGACTGATATCTTGGTATATAGTTTTCCCTATACGGCTCAAGAGGCATTTACCGAAGATTATCTGGTCGCTATGCGTGATTCTGTAGTGAGGCGGAACGTACCGGGCTCTTTCCCGAATTCTTATATGAAGACAGAGAAGCGCTTCGAGCTTTCTTACGAGCCGATCACCTACCGTGGCGAATACCGCGGCGTATTGCGTGGTCTTTGGCGTATGGAAGGAGATAAGATGGGCGGCCCGTTTGTCAGCCATGCCCTGCTCGACAAGAAAAAAGGGCGGGTTATCGTAGCGGAAAGCTTTGTCTATGCCCCGGAATCAAAAAAGGCGAACTTGATCCGCCGGATGGAGGCCGCCTTGTTTACGTTGCGATTCGTGGATTAGGATTGATTCTCTCACGTATATAGGCGTAACCTCATGCGTATATACGCATCGGCCTACACGTACGTAAGTGTGGTCTTATACGTATATACGTGTGGCTTTATGCCTGTATAGTGGTCTTATCGTCCTAAAAATAGTTTGATTTCCTCCGGAATATATCCCGTCCGTATACGCCACTCTTGCGGATACAGGTTATTGGCCCGGTTGCCAAGGTTCTTTACAAAACCTAGCGGAAGTCCTTGGTAGCGTACCAACACATATCCCTTATCTGTACCGGAGGGTAAGACGAGCGCCTCTTTCTTTAAGAATTTAATAGCGTCTTCCCATTCCAGTTCCACGGATGGAAATGCATTGGGGGTTAAGGCAGTACTTAAAGCCAGCTCTTGAGATGGGATAAAGTCTTTCCCTTTCGCTTCTCCTAGGCAAATACCGGCGGAAAGTACCCGTAAAGGCTTGGCATTGATGAGTGAAAATAGATCCGAATGGGCTTTGGGATACGCTCGAAGGAAACTGCCGTTCCATTCGAGAGAAAACGAAGTTTCATCCGAAAGGAACAGACGGGCCTCCTGTGGGATGGACGGAGCGGCTTTTCCTCGCTCTTTTTTCCCTTTGGACTTGACACGAATTTCCTCGATCTCGCCTTCCGCTTTCCGGAGGGCGGCGAGGAAAAAGCCTTCGCCCCGTGTCTTATGCGGGAAGAAGCGGTAAACCGGATGTTCAAACCGGAGGGCGCCGGTGATCTGCCATTCCTCTTGGGTAGGGATAGGCAATGCCTCGGCTCCCAGCTCCTCTATTATATAATGTATGTTCTCCTCATCCTCTTCCGTATTATAGGTACATGTACTGTAGATCAAGATACCTCCGGGTTTCAAGGCGTTCCAGATATCATGGATGATGCGCCGCCCACGGGAGGCGCAAAGCCGTACGTTATCTACGCTCCATTCGCCTGTGCTATCCGTATCTTTCCGGAACATGCCCTCACCGGAACAAGGTACGTCGGTGACGATCACGTCGAACAGATGAGGCAATGCCTCGCCGATCTCCTCCGGGTCATTATTGATAACGATCGTGTCCGGGTGGCCCCATTTAGCGATATTCTCGGCCAATACATAACTCCGGCTGCGGATCACCTCATTGCTCACTAACAGGCTTCCATCCGGCAATAAGCTCGCCAGATGCGTGGACTTGCCACCCGGGGCGGCGCATAAATCCAGGCAACGTACCGGCTCTTTCACGTATGCCTTGATCGCTTGTTCCAGAAACATGGAAGACGCTTCCTGCACGTAATAGGCCCCCGCATGGAATAGAGGATCGAAGGTGAAAGACAACCGTTCCGGCAAATAAAAACCGCTCTCGCACCAAGCGACTGGAGCACCTGCTTTGGGAGCGGGAGTCCCTTTCATCGGGTTGATACGGATACTTACGGGAACATCAGCGCTTAACGCTGCCTCTAAACGATCGAACTCCTCGCCAAGTAAAGCCCGTGTACGGGTAATAAAATCAATAGGAAGTGCCATGATTATTCTGTTAGTTTGCGGCAAAAATACTACTTTCGCGGAAAACAAACAGTATGCGAGCATCTCTTTTCCTTATACCAGTTACCTTGGGCGATACGGAACATCGCCGTGTTTTACCAGAGTACAACCGTGACGTGATCTTATCCATCCGGCATTTTATCGTGGAAAACGTGCGTACGGCACGCCGTTTCTTGAAAAAGGTGGAGCCGGGGATCGTGATCGATGACTTGACATTTTATGAGCTGAATAAACATACCTCACCGGAACAAGTAGCTGGTTATCTGGCTCCTTTGGCGAAAGGCGAGAGCGTTGGCGTGATCTCGGAGGCGGGTTGTCCGGCGATCGCTGATCCGGGTGCTGACGTAGTGGCTATCGCCCAACGGAAGGATTATCCGGTGGTACCGTTGGTCGGGCCTTCGTCTATCTTGATGTCGGTGATGGGATCGGGCTTTAACGGACAGAGTTTCGCTTTTCACGGTTATCTGCCGATTGATGCTTCCGAGCGAACGAACACGATCAAGAAATTGGAGGGAAGAATTTATTCCGAGCATCAGACGCAATTGTTTATCGAGACTCCTTACCGGAATAATAAACTGGCCGAGGAGTTGATCCGTACGTGCCGTCCGTCTACGAAACTGTGTATTGCCTCGAATATAACGTGTGAGGATGAGTATATCCATACTCGCCCGGTCAAGGAATGGGCGGGTAAAGTTCCCGATCTGAGCAAGAAGCCCACTATTTTCCTAATCTATAAATAAAAGGATTGATATGAGTTATCAAGCGCACGAGACAGCGGTAATCGATGCCGGTTGTGAGATCGGGGAAGGAACCCATATCTGGCATTTTTCCCATATCATGACGGGATGCGTGATTGGCAGGACGTGTAATATCGGCCAGAATGTAGTCGTATCGCCGGGCGTGGTCTTAGGGAATAACGTGAAGGTACAGAACAATGTGTCTATTTATACGGGGGTGATTTGCGAGGATGATGTGTTCTTGGGGCCTAGTTGCGTGTTTACAAATGTAACCAATCCGCGTAGCGCTATCTCTCGGAAAGACCAGTATAAGGAGACGGTGATTGGCAAGGGGGCCTCGATCGGAGCTAACGCTACGATTATTTGTGGACATACAGTCGGGCGGTATGCCATGATCGGTGCCGGGGCGGTGGTAACGAAGGATGTTCCGGCTTATGCGCTGGTCGTAGGAAATCCATCCCGCCAGATCGGTTGGGTAAGCGAGTACGGCCATCGCCTTGTATTTGACTCCGAAGGATTCGCCACCTGTCCGGAAAGCGGCCAACGTTACCGCCTACACAATCACCAAGTTGATGAGACGGGGCACGCCCCGTCTCATCAATACAGACAATATTAATATTCTATACAAACATGAAAACATCTTTTTTCAAGAAAGGAATCTTAGCGATGGGGATAGCTTGCTGCATGCAGCTTTCTGCCGTGGAGAATCCTGTGGACTACGTGAATACGTTAGTCGGTACCCAATCCAAGTACGAATTATCTACCGGAAATACCTATCCGGCCACGGCCATGCCTTGGGGTATGAACTTCTGGACTCCCCAGACCGGCGAGATGGGGAATGGCTGGACCTATCGTTACGATGCGGATAAGATCCGGGGGTTCAAGCAAACCCATCAACCGAGCCCGTGGATGAACGATTACGGGCAGTTCTCCATTATGCCTACTACCGAAGGCTTGGTCTTCGACGAGGAGAAACGGGCTAGCTGGTTCTCTCACAAAGGGGAAGTGGCTACACCTTATTATTATAAGGTCTATCTAGCCGATCATGACGTGACTACCGAGTTGGTTCCGACGGAACGTGCGGCTAAGTTCCGCTTTACATTCCCGGAAACCAAGAAAGCGTATATCGTCATCGACGCTTTCGATAAAGGCTCTTATATAAAGGTATTGCCTGCGGAACGTAAGATCATCGGTTATTCCACGAAGAACACGGGCGGTGTTCCCCGTAACTTCAAGAATTATTTCGTGATCCAATTCGATAAGCCATTCACGTTCTCCTCTACGGTTAAGAACGGGGCGATCCAGTTGGATGAGTCGGAGGTGAAGACAAACCATGCCGGCGCTATCATCGGTTTTGAGACAAAGGCCGGCGAGGTGGTGCATGCCAACGTGGCTTCTTCTTTCATCAGCACCGAGCAGGCCGAGTTAAACTTGCGTGAGGTGGGAGATACTGGTTTCGATCAGCTAGTGACCAAAGGGAAGGAAATCTGGAACCGGGAATTAGGTAAGATCGAGGTAGAGGATACGAACATCGATAACTTGCGTACTTTCTATTCTTGCTTGTATCGTTCCTTGCTTTTCCCTCGTAGCTTCTATGAGATCGATGCCAAGGGCCAAGTCGTACATTATAGCCCTTATAACGGTGAGGTCTTGCCGGGCTATATGTTTACCGATACCGGTTTCTGGGATACGTTCCGCTGTCTTTTCCCCTTCTTGAACCTGATGTATCCGGAGATGAACCAAAAGATGCAGGAAGGTTTGGTGAACGCTTATAAAGAGAGCGGTTTCTTGCCGGAATGGGCAAGTCCGGGCCACCGGGATTGCATGGTCGGCAATAACTCCGCTTCCGTGGTAGCCGACGCTTATATCAAAGGCTTGAGAGGATACGATATCGAGACGCTTTGGGAAGCCTTGAAGCATGACGCGAATAGCCAACTGCCGAGAACGGCTTCCGGTCGTGTCGCTTACGAGGAGTATAATAAACTGGGTTATGTACCGAATAATATCGGTATCGGACAAAACGTGGCTCGTACCTTGGAATATGCTTATAATGACTGGACGATTTATACCTTGGGCAAAAAACTTGGCAAGCCGGCAAGCGAGATCGATATCTTCAAGCAACGGGCTAACAACTATAAGAATGTGTACGACCCAAAATATAAGTTGATGGTCGGACGCTCTGATAAGGGCGAGTTCAATCCGACTTTTAAAGGTACGGACTGGAGCCGTGATTTCTGCGAGGGAAACAGCTGGCATTGGAGTTTCTGTGTTTTCCACGACCCGCAAGGCCTGATCGACTTAATGGGAGGAAAGAAGGAATTCAATCATATGATGGATTCCGTCTTCAAGATGCCTAGTCGTTTGGGTATGGATAGCCGCGGTATGATCCATGAGATGCGTGAGATGCAAGTAATGAACATGGGACAATACGCCCATGGCAACCAACCCATCCAGCATATGGTGTATCTATACAACTATTCCGGCGAGCCTTGGAAAGCCCAATACTGGGTGCGCGAGATCATGCATAAGCTCTATACCGCTGAGGCGGATGGTTATTGCGGCGATGAGGATAACGGACAGACTTCCGCATGGTATGTATTCTCTGCCTTAGGCTTCTATACCGTATGTCCGGGTACCGACCAATATGTATTAGGTACCCCTTTGTTCAAATCCGTAAAACTCCATCTGGATAACGGAAAGCAGGTGTTGATCCAAGCGGACAAGGCTGATCGGGAGAACCGTTACATCAAGGGTATGAAAGTAAACGGCAAGACATATACCCGCAATTTCTTGACACACGAGCAGTTGCTAGGTGGTGCGAAAATTCAATACCAAATGAGCGATACCCCTAATAAACAGCGAGGTACGCAGGATAGTGATCGCCCCTATTCTTTCTCGTTGGAATAAGAAAACCATGATGCCCATTGTAAGCCTGTTACAATAGGCATTCTAAGCACCTTACGATGCCCATTGTAAAGACCTTACGATGGGCATTGTTGTTTCTTGTAGACTACCGCTTAAAATAATAGCGGGCGGGAATTGTTTTTTATTAGTGATTGATTACCTTTGTAGCGACTTATCCGTCTTTCTTAAATCCTTTTATTTGTTAGATGTATGGCAAACTCAAAAGAGATGACGGGGGGAGCTGTATTCCCTCTTCTATTCAGTTTCACGATGCCGTTATTGCTAGGGAACTTACTTCAGCAGACTTATTCTCTGATCGATGCCGCTATCGTTGGTAAATTCCTAGGTATTAATTCGCTGGCTGCCGTAGGAGCCAGTACCTCGGTGATTTTCTTGATTCTGGGATTCTGTAACGGATGTTGCGCCGGTTTTGGCATCCCGGTAGCTCAGAAGTTCGGGGCGAGGGATTATGCGACGATGCGCCGTTACGTGGCGGTGGGGTTGCAATTGGCTACGGTGATGTCCGTGGTGATCGCCGCTGTCTCCGGTTTCTATTGCCGGGATATCTTGCGGGGGATGCAGACACCCGGGAATATCTTCGATGGGGCCTATGATTATTTGTTTGTTACTTTTATCGGTATTCCTTGTACATTCTTCTATAATTTGTTGGCAAGTATCATGCGGGCTTTGGGGGATAGCAAGACTCCATTCTGGTTCTTGTTGTTCTCTACGGTCTTGAATGTTTTCTTGGATTTATTCTGCATCTTGGGGTTAGGATGGGGTGTGATGGGAGCGGCTATCGCTACGGTTTTCTCGCAAGGGCTTTCCGCCATTCTATGTTATTTATATATGCTTCGGAAATTCCCGATCTTACGGGCTACTTCCTCCGAGGACCGAAGGTTCCATGCCGGGCTGGCCCGTACCTTGTTGGCGATGGGGGTCCCGATGGGATTACAATTCTCTATTACCGCCATCGGCAGTATCATGTTGCAGAGCGCCAATAATGCGTTAGGTACGGCCTGTGTCGCCGCCTTTACTTCCGCCGCCCGTATCAAGATGTTCTTCATTTGTGCTTTTGAGAGTTTAGGTATCGCCATGGCTACGTATTGCGGACAGAATTATGGGGCGGGAAAGCCGGAGCGTATTTTGCGGGGAATTAAAGTAAGTGCGTTGATGATGCTTACGTATGCCGCCGCTACATGGATGATCTTGATGCTGGGATCTCGTTCGTTGGCTTTGTTGTTTGTAGCTCCATCCGAGGTCGAGATACTGGACTATACGGAGCAGTTTTTGCATATTTCTTGCTGGTTCTTCCCGGCTGTCGGGCTACTGTGCATCTTGCGTTACGCGATACAAGGGGTAGGTTTCAGCAACCTTGCGATGCTCTCGGGTGTTTCAGAGATGATCGCACGTATCTTGGTGAGCTTGTATGCGGTTCCCGCTTTTGGATTCTTAGGCGTTTGCTTCGGTGATCCGTTGGCTTGGGTCGCCGCTGACTTATTCTTGATACCGGCGTTTTTGTATGTTTATAAAAAGATAAAGAAAAGATTAGATGATGAGAAAGTATCGGTGTCCGCAGTGTGATATCCCTTCTATGTATGTAAAGAATGCGGACGGGGAACGTCTTTTAGTGTATGTTTACGAGAATGGGGAGGTCGTTCCCAAAGATCCTACTGCGGATCTGTCCGGATTTGACTTGACAGAGGTATTTTGCCTAGGATGCTCATGGCATGGAGCGCCTAGGAAATGCCGGTGATTTTAATGGGTGGCAAGTTCTTATAAGTCTTCTTTGGGTAACTCTCTGATCACTCTACATGGGTTACCGACGGCCACGCTATAGGTGGGAATGGATTTTGTCACTACACTGCCTGCCCCGATCACGCTGTTCCGCCCGATCGTGATGCCGGGTAAGACGATCGTTCCACCACCAATCCAAACATTGTCTTCAATGGCGATGGGGAGGGCTTTTGTCCTGAAAAATAAATCCCCCGATCGTTCGTCCCAATCATTCACGAAGCGTTCGTTCGCATTTATCGGGTGCGTAGCCGTATATAATTGTACGTTGGGGGCGATGAGGACGTTATTTCCTATTTTGATAATATTATCGTCTAAAAACGTACAGTTCATATTGATAATGACCTTGTCACCAATAAAGATGTGCTTCCCGCATTCGCAATGGAAATTTATATCAATGCTGGAATACTTGCCAATGCTTCCTAGCATTTGGCGTAAGAGGGCATCTCTTGTAGCGCTGTCGGTTATATTGGTTGCGTTCAAACGAGCGAGTAGGTTTTTCGTCTGGACGATCATTTGCAGGACTTCTTGATCCAGATGGTTGCAATACTCGCCCGCCAAGAACTTTTGATAATTTGTTTCCATAATGATTACAGGGATTTGATACGGTTATTTACATATGTTGAAGTTGTATATAGAAGACGATGAAAAAGGCGATAGTCGCAATCAGGGCGATAGAAGAATATAGACGGAAAGGCTTATCTTGTTTATAGCCTCCATAGGCTAGTCCTATCAAGGCGCACAGTAGTATACCAGTAGGGATGCCGAAGAAGCCTAAAACAATGACGCTAATAAGCATTACCCATCCCATGGCTATTAATATTTTACTTCTGATAGTTCTCATCTTTAGTATCTGTTTAGTTATTGGATATAATAGACAGTTTTAGTGTTGAGAAAATGGAATCTTGGCACGTATCTCTATCCTTTCGGAAGTGATAGGATGCGTAAACGCTAAGTATTCAGCGTGCAGATAGAGCCGTTCCGCCTTTCGCCCGTAAAGTTCGTCGCCAAGGATGGGGCAATGAAGGCCTTGGGGATGGGCGGCGTGTACCCGTAGCTGGTGGGTACGTCCGGTCTGGGGATAAAAGGCGATAAGGGTTTTTCCTGAAGTCCGTTCCAATACCCGGTAGTGCGTGAGGGCAGGTTTCCCGAATTCTTCGCTTACGATTTGTCGGGGTCTGTCCAATGGATCGGGGCATAGCGGGAGACGGATCTCACCCTCATCTTGGGGAACTTCGCCCTCTAATAAGGCGATATACCTTTTCTGGATGGTTCGGTTCTTGAATTGGGCTTGCAGGTTCTGATGCGCTTCTTTGGTCTTGGCGGCGAGTAGTAAGCCAGATGTCGCCATATCCAAGCGATGTACGATAATTGGGCCGGTGGCTTCCGGGTAAAGGATCGATAGCCTTTGATAGACGGAGTCCGCGTCTCCCTTGCCGGGAACGGAGAGCATACCTTCCGGTTTATTGATGACCAACAAATAGTCGTCCTCATAAAGGATATCCAGTTTCGTCTCCCGGTGAGAGTCCGCCAATAACGGATTCTCATCTACCCGCAATCCCTGTAGCATATGATGGAGGATCGGCTCGCATTTTCCTTTGCAAGCCGGATAATAATACCCATGGTGCCGAATCTCCGTCTTGGGAGAATCGCCCCACCAGAACTCTGCCATGGCGATCGGTTCCAACTGATGCTGGTAGGCGTATTGTAAGAGTTTAGGGGCGGCGCACTCACCCGCTCCGGCAGGCGGCGTACCTTGTGAGGTAGGAGCGAACAGTTCGCATAAGTCCTTCACCTCGCCCCGGGCGTTCAGGATTCGGAATTGTTCGAACAACTTGCGTTGCAAGGTCGCCGACCGTCGCTTGCGTTCTTGCTTCAGTTGCTCGATCTCCTGCTCAAGCCGATCCACCTTAGCTTGATCCTCCTCCAGTATAGACCGCAATGATTTCTTGGTTAGCTTGTGAGCGGCTTTCATGTGTTGGCTCTCTTTAATAAGAAGTGCGGTCTCTTCTTCCGTGAGAGGGAATTGCCGAAGTCGGTCGCGCTCCTCTTTCCTCTTTTTCATCAAGTCTTTTGCGGCCTGTAATACGAAATCGCAGTATTCGATCGTGCTTTGTAACCTCGACCGTGCGTCTTCGAGAGCTGGAGAGGCTTGCTGGGTTCGGATACGGGCATTGATCTCATTGATCTGCTCCTCCTCTTGCCGGAAGAAACCATCCGGTTGTAATAGGTCATAGATCGGGGGGACGAAGAAAGGATGTACATTCTTCCCCGCTAGGTTACCGGAGAACGCAGCCAGATAGCCGACCTCTCCGGCGGGAGTACGAACCACCAATACGCCGAACATTTTTCCGGTTTGTAACTCTTCCCGCCATTCGGTTCGTTCTTTCAGGTATGCCTGCGTCTCCTCAGCCGCTATTACGCATAGAGGATGCGGTGTATAGTGAAAAGGATACGTGAATCGTTCCGGTAAGGGGATCGATTGTATCGGTTGGGCAAACGTGTGAAACTTAGATTCCATCATTCATTTTTTAATAGACAATAAGCGTAAACGGCCGGTGCCGTAGGATCTCCCTCTTGATACAATCCCGGACGGGAGATACGATCCCATTGGATCAACGACCGGGTCTCTTTCGCGGAGAGAGCTTCGCCGACGATCTCGTTCCATGCTTGTCCGTCCTTACTCCAGTAGAACGTGCTATGCGTACCGTCGGTCACTTTCATCTGTAGATATAAAGGCGAGGCGGGAAGAGGAAGATCGGCCAATTGATGTTCTTTCCCCTCTAAGATATATTTCAATATCAAACGGTCTCCTGCGCATCCGCAGGTGATTAGGTTATTTGCGTCTCCGTACATCGTGATTCCTTTCCAACTGTCATTCCGGTTTACGATCGCTGTTTCCAACGTGTAATTCGGGGAGGTTGGGCGTAAACAAAGTGCCGCTCCGGTCTTTACGCCGGGTTTCGGTGTTCCGGATAGAGATAGTTTACCGTTCTTGATCTCGGTCTTGACATCCGTGTAAGGATAGTTCCAACTCCATTCGGGACGCAAGGTCGCACCGGTGAAATCATCCGAGAAATCGAATACCGGCACTTGTGCGGACTCGGCAAATGGCATGGGTTGCGTGCGGCTCGCGTATTCCCCGGTTACGAAGTGAGGCCAATGATCCTCACCCATTCTCACCTCTTGCAGGTAAGGTTGGCGACCTTGGTAGAAGCCGCTTCCCGGCTGGTAAGCGTGGCATAGGTAATACATGCGTCCGTCCGGTGTAGTCGTAATCGTTCCGTGACCGATGGAGAGAACCTCCTTGCTTCCGTGCAAGATCGGGTTTCCTAGGTATTTCTCGTAAGGACCTTCCAGCTTCTTCGAGCGAGCCACGGATACGGCGTAATCGCTCTGCGGGCCGCAACAGCCTCTCACGGAGTAGATGATATAGTAATATCCGTCTTTCTTGAACCAATGCTGACCTTCCATACCTTGACGCTCATCGTCACGCAGCAGGCTGAAAGGCTTTCCGTCTAGGCGAAGCCCATCGTCCGTCAACTTACAGGCCAATAACTCTATGGGTTGGTTATCCAATCCATAAGCCTTCCAACTGATGTAAAGTTTGCCTTTATCCTCCAAGATAAATGCGTCTATCGCTTCCTTCCCGAACTCTACCACCGGGCCGTGATCCTTGAACTTGCCCGTAGGTGAATCCGCCACGGCAACACCGATGCACGAGATGTTATCCGATTGCTTCCGGGCCGTATAATAGACATATACCTTCCCTTTATGCTGATACCATTCCGGAGCCCAGAAAGAGGACTTAGTCCATTCCGGCTTCTCGTCGAATACATGTCCGGTTTGCTGCCAGTTCACCAGATCGGTAGAAGTGAAAACCGGATAATAGGGGGCCCATTCCGAGGAGGTGCCGGTGATATAGTAAGTCTGATCGATCCGAATAATGGAAGGATCAGCTACGTCACCGTGGATCACGGGATTGGTAAAATAGGATTCTTGTTGCGCTAGTCCTGTGGCCAAGGAGGCGGCACAGAAGAGTAGTGTGAAAATCTTTCTCATGTTTTATCGTATTTTATTTAAGATGTTCTTACGTACGGTTCGCAAAGAGATTTGTAGTAAATCGGGTTCCGCCAGATCGAGTAGTGTCTTATACTCCTGTAATAGCTCTGGAATGGGACGGCATAACTCATATCCCAGTTTCATGCAAAGCGTTTGCACACCGGGTAATTCCTTCGCTGAAAGCATCCGGTCTAGGCAGAAGTTCAGGAAATCCACCCGTGGGGGATTCGCTTGAGGCTGTCGTAAAAGCAAATTCAATAGAAGACGTCGTTTACCGGGATGCTTGCAGACCAGAATCTCGTTTATCAATTCATCTTGTTTATCGTATAGCCATTTATTCTCATCTGCGGAAAAATGGCTACAGGCCCATAACGCTTGATAACCGATGGTCTCGTCCGGATCGAAGATCAAACCGTATAGTTCCGATTTCCGTTTCTGGCTTCCTTGCACATATCGCAATATCTCATGGATATCCTCTATGTGGATGCGGTCAGATAATCTCTCTCTTAAATCCATTTACAACATTGAATCTTATATCTTTCGATCTTTTATGCCGTAAAGTTATAGTCTTTTTAGCAAACTTTCTCTAATTCTCTTACTTTTGTTCCCATTCGTTTCATCGGCGTATACTTCATCCCATGCGTCACTTGTTCCTCACAGACAGGCTCGAATCCGAGCTTTCTGTAGATGGGGATTGCGTAAGAAGAGGAGTTAACCGTCATTTCTGATCCGGGCTGATTTAAGATCGCGGTCTTGAACAATTGTTTACCGATTCCTCTTCTATGATAAGACGGTTTGATAAAGAATAAGGAGATATGTTTTCCCTCGTTTTTTGTCGCGATTACGCCAATTAAAGACTCTCCATCGAAGGCTCCGTAGAAGGTTAATTCATTTACTAGTTGCTTATTATAAATGAAATTCTTGAAAGTTTCCAGCCCCTCTTCATCGAAATCCTTTCTTCCGCATTCGATGAAAACGTCCAGAGATAAGTCTAATGCCTTATCGTATTCATTTGCCGGTAATTGTCGAATTTCCATAGATATGTTATTCTTTTTGATTCTCTTCTAGTTTCTTATCTGCTACCAATTCAAAATGATGCGCATCAATGAATTGTCCGTTTTTGTAACAAGCCTTTCTGAAAATGCCGGTCTTCCTGAATCCAGCTTTTTCTAATACTCGCATGGAGGCCGGATTATATTCGTAGACCGTGGCGAATATACGAATAACCTCCGTATGTGCGAAATAATACTGGATGGCTTCGGTTAACGCATCCGAAACAATTCCTTGATTCCAGTATTTCTCACTAATCCAATAACCCACTTCCGCATTGAAACGCTCTACGTCCGTACCTCTCACAAAACCAATGTTACCAATAGCCTCGCCACCAACCGTAATACAAAAATCCGATATATCTGTTTTCTCCTGCGCTTGTTTGATGAAGAAGCGGGCATTCCCTTTTGTATAAGGATAAGGTAATCCATCCCGGCAGTTATCCCAGATTTTCTTATTGTTCAAATGGAAGGCTAGGGATTCGGTGTCTTGATCTTCCCAGCTCTTGAGCGTATATAAATCCTTTATTACTACAATCATAAGATGTTGTTTTTACGGGATAAGGACGGATTCTCAAGATAATAGCACAGGTGGTCATATATTTGCCCATTATACATTAACTCTGCTTGATGAAGCCGTCCTTCGTATATGAATCCATTCTTCTCTAATACACGTTGTGAGCGTTGATTGTGAGGATAACAATTCGCCGTGATCAAATGTAAATTCATTTGAATGAACCCATAATTCAATACGGATTGCACTGCTTCTGTCATGAAGCCTTGTCCCCAACACTCTTCTTTTAGCCAATAACCCAGCATGCGAGCATGTGGGTTTTCTCTTTTGGAATCAGGAATGATGCCAATGGAGCCAATGACTTGTTTTGTCTCTTTTGATACGATTGCCCAAACCCCTTCTTTCCCGATAAATATGGTATTTAGTACATCAATGGTCTCTTCGATCGTTTCAAGAGGTTTCCATCCGGCGTTATTGCCTAGGTTTGGATTCTTACAGCTCTCAAAAACATCAGGAGCATCGCTTTCGGTGAAAGGACGGAGCACAAGACGGTTGGTCTCTATATTCGATGTTTGTGTCATATACGGATGTTTATTTAGTCGAGATAGATCATTTTCTTGGTCATCCCACCGTCAATCGTAATATTCTCGCCATTAATGAAATCGTTTTCCTCTTGACAGAGAAATAAGCACATACGGGCGATATCCTCCGGCTTGCCCACCCGTCCGGATGGATGTTGAGCATGATCCTCCGAACGAAGCTGGTCGTAATTGTTATTCTGTATCCAACCGGGAGCGATAGAGTTTACCGTGATATGCCATTCCGAGAGCGATAAGGCCAACGCATGTGTCAAAGAATAGATACCTCCTTTAGAGGCGGCATATCCCTCGCTACCGGGTTCACTCATCAAGTAACGGGTAGAGCAGATATTGATGATCCTTCCGTATGGGTTCGGTGTATCAAGGGATTGCCGATGGAGCGCTAATTGGCGGGAGGTGATAAACGCCGGGCGTAAGTTTATGGATAGTATCTTGTCGAAATCCTCTACGCTTGTTTCCGTGATGGGAGAGAACCGACTGACACCTGCGTTGTTGATAATGATATCAATATCTCCCCACTCCTCGATGATCTTTCGCAGGCAATCTTCCAGTGCGGTTTTATCACTAACGTCCACGAGATGGAATTGTGTCCCGGTTTGTAGGGCAGTCTCTTTTCCTAAGGTCTCGTTCTTGTCGCAGAAGGCCACACGATGTCCGGCTCCTCTGAAAGCCCTTACAATCGCTTTCCCGATCCCCTCGGCTCCACCGGTGATGAAGACTCTTCTTGTTTTATGAAGTGTCTTCGTTGTATGCCCCGTTCTAGTGCCGGAAGTCTTCCGGGCTTGGTATTCTGCGTACTTATTTTCCAGATAATTGTCTGCCATGATTCAGTCACTATTAAATGAGGACAAATATAGTTGTTTTCTGTCGAACCGATTTCTTTTAGTCGATATTCTGTTTGGGATACTAAAATAGAACCGGAAATTGCCATCTAAATTGCTTGTGGATTTGTTTTAATAGAAAAGTATTGATTATGAGAATAGCGATCAGCGGGGCAAGCGGATATATCGGTCAGCATCTTTCATCTTTTTTGGAGGGAAAAGGATATGATGTTATCCCTTTAGGGCGGGATTTGTTTAAGGAAGATTGTTTTGATGAATTATGCCGATGCGTGGAATCCTGTGAAGTCGTCATTAATTTGGCGGGCGCTTCCATTAATAAACGTTGGACGGAGGCTTACAAACAAGAGTTGTATGATAGCCGTATTTGCGTGACCAGACAGTTGGTGCATGCCATAAACACGAGAAGCGTGGAACTGCAATATATGTTTTGATATATATTCTGAAAACTCGAAAATGAAAACAAAAGCATAACAACTGCAAATATAATCGTTAATATACAGTGTTTTATGTGGTATCGGATTCGGGACAGACATCTTAATTTGTTTTAATCCGTTTCAAGTTTCTTCGGGATATATGGGAACATGTATGGGAATTATTGTACCTTTGCATCGTGAATCAAAAACGCATTGCCGATGAAAGTTTCCGTATATCTGAAAAAGAGCGATTCCCAGACCTCGAACATCTGCTTCCGGGTCAGGGAGAAGAACGTGGACATAAAGGTCGTTTCTCCCCTTGCCGTATATGACAAGTATTGGGATGCGGACACGCTCAGTTATAGACGCACGACGGCAGTACCTGCCACCGAACAGAAACGCTTGCCCGAACAGATAGCCGCCATCATCGAGAGGGTAGAAAAGACCTTTTCGGATAAGGCGAACAGCAAGTGGCTGAAGCAGGCCATAGAGGACGTGCTGTACCCTGTCCGCGCCTTCGAGCGCAACCATCCGAACCTGCTCTGCCGTATTCATGAATATTTGGAGAAGTTTGACGGTGCGGAGAGAACCAAGGAGCACATCATACGCTTCGAGCGCAAGATGTCACGTTACCACGACTACCAACGGGAGATACTGGGCAACACAGATTTCACCCTCTTTGTGGAAACCGTCACACTGGAACAGATGAACGATTTCCGGGATTATGTCGCAGATGAATACCTGCTGCGTCAGGAACATCCCGAATTTTATGCCACTCGTATGCTCATCAACCATAAGCCCAAGCCGCTGTCCAACACGACCGTCATCAACATCATGAACCTCTTCTGTACGTTCCTGCACTGGTGCAAGAAAATGAAGTATTCCGACAATGAGGTCTATGCCCTCTATGGCTGCAAGGAACCGACATACGGCGATCCGTTCTTTCTTACGTCAGAGGAAAGGAATATCCTGTACGATGCGGATCTAGGTGACAACCCCAAACTGGCGGTCATCCGGGACATTTTCGTGTTTCACTGCTATATCGGCTGCCGTGTCAGTGACCTTTACAGGCTGACAAGGGAGAATATCAGAGACGGCTTTGTAGAATACATGCCGCAGAAGACAAAGAAGTGTCAGGCAAAGACCGTCAGAGTACCATTACATGAAAAGGCATTGAAGATACTGGAACGCTATGATGCAAATGCGGATAAATTACTTCCATTCAAGTCTATACACACCTATAACCTCGGCATAAGGGAGCTGCTGAAGCATTGCGGTATAGACCGTATGGTCACCATCCTTGACACGCACGGCTACAATACCGTGCAAAGACCCTTGTACGAGGTGGCTAGCAGCCATACGGCACGGAAGACCTTTGTAGGCAACCTGTACAAGCAGGTACCCGACCCGAACCTGATAGCCTCCATGTCGGGACACGTGGAGGGAAGCAAGGCGTTCAGACGTTACCGCACCATTGACGACGACATGAAGCGCAAGCTGGTTGAAATGATAAATTAGGAAACTTAAAAAGGATACATATATGAAAGTGACGGCATTCATCAGAAAGACATCGGCCAAGAACAACGTGACGGATCTGGCACGTGTCTATTTCCGTGTCCGGGATGTTGGCGGAGTGGACATCAAGGCTGCAAGCGAACTGTCCATCAATCCCAACCACTGGAGCGCGGAGAAGCAGGGGTACAAGCCCCGTGTGGCCCTGGTATCGGAAGAGAAGC
>NZ_FR885317.1:0-871 GCF_000436315.1 Parabacteroides sp. CAG:2
CTAAGAGCCTTATAGATATAAGGTAGGTATATATCAAATGGTGGGGTGCTACTGCTATCATCTTCATGCCTTTTCAAATTTTGCGAGAATTTGAGAAAAGAAGATAATCTCAATAACACCTTTCGTTAAATATGTCCTTTCAGAGCATTAAGACCTCTGAAATTGTTGCAAAGTTAGCGAAAGGTTTTGAATAGCTAAAGATAAAACGCTGATAAATGCAGCTCCAAGTGTTCTAAAGCATATCCTTAGTAAGTAATTAGGGAAGTATCATCTTCTTTTCTTCATAATAGCATAAGTAGGTACTTTTTTTGAACGGGGACTATAAGAAGATTTCTTCCCGAAAAAAGTACCCGTAGATTCTGCGGATTGAAAGATGTAGTTTTATTAGAGATTATAAGGTATATGGGTTTGTTGCCTAACTAAGTAATGAATGAAAGAAGTATCTAATCTTCATAATGGGTATAAAAAAAGTCCGCAAATACTGCGAACTTTTAAAAAAATCAGATTGTTATTTATTCTTTTCAATAGTCTCTTTTAATTCATTAAAGCTGTCAAAGTAGAAGAAATATCCACCTTCCGAGGTTGGTACTCTAAAATATCTTTCATTTGCGTTTTTTGAAACTGCGTAAACAATATCTTTATATTTCAATTTAAGAATAATAGTTCCTAAAATTTTGGTAATGAATAATTCACCCACTTCTCCAGTTAGAGACATATAGCCATTGCTTGCCATTCTCCATAATCCAACATTGCCTAAAGAGAACATATCTTCCATATCTATTGCGCTTTTAGTTAATTAGACCACAAAATTAATGATTCATTTGCAATTATGGCGGTATCTGTGAGGATAAATTTGCCCCAAAATCGCACA
>NZ_FR885318.1:0-4400 GCF_000436315.1 Parabacteroides sp. CAG:2
CCGATAAATTCAGGAAACCGCAAAACAGCAAACGATACGACATCACCCCAGTCATCGACATTGACTTAGGACGCAAGACCACCCTTAATATCGATGCCGATATCTTCCGGGATAAAAGGACTCAAGATCCGGGCGTTTTGCATATCGACAATGAGGTGATAAATAACGGATTCAAGACATTCCTCGGCGAACCGTGGGCCTATGGCAAGTTTACCAATAATAGCGTTGGTTTCCAGTTGACCCACCGTTTCAACCAGAACTGGTCATTCAGAAGTTCCGCCCGCCAATATTTCACGCATGAGGATCGTCTGTATTTCCAGATGAAAACCCCTCAGAAGGACAGCACAATTACCCGCCGTTTGGCACATTGGGACGCAAAAATCAATTATACCAACGTATTGGAGGAATTGAATGGTAGTTTCAAGACAGGTTTTATCCATCATAAAGTAATAGCGGGCCTAGAATATGGATGGCTTACCAACCGAAGGAAAGTAAAAGGGAATATGTACACCCCGATTAGTTATGTTCATCCGGAATATTCCGAAGAACCAGTTGATTTCGAGATGGAACAGAGTACAGACTTACGTATCACCCAACGTACCTACGCGATCTATCTACAAGACCAAGTAAGCTTTTCCGCTCAATGGAAGTTATTGCTTGGCGCCCGTGCGGACTGGGTGAACGATAAACAAGATAATTATATTAAGGATAAAAAAACGGATGAAAACAATTTTGCCATCTCGCCTCGTGTGGGTCTTGTTTATCTGCCCATGCCCGACTTGAGCCTATATGCTACCTACAGTCAGTCTTTTGTCCCTCAATCCGGGCAAACGAAGGATGGCGAGGCATTCGACCCGATTACCTCTAAACAATGGGAAGCGGGAGTCAAGAAATCATTCTTCAACGATCGCTTGAGCACCAGTCTGGCCTTCTATACCTTGTCGAAGACCAACTTGCCGACGATAGACCCGGAAGACGAGGAATATAAGATACTGATCGGCAAGCAGACCAGCAAAGGTATAGAGCTTTCGGTAAACGGAGAGATCACCCCCAGTTGGAGCGTAGCCTTCAATTACGCATATACGCATGCCGAGGTAACGAAAACGAACGACGAGACCTATCCCGTAGGTACGCAACTGGCCAATATCTCACCAAGCCAGTTCAACCTCTGGACCTCCTACCTAATCCGTAAAGGCCCGGTTAAAGGCTTATCTTTCGGCGGTGGTTGGTACTTCCAAGGTAAATCCTACGGAAACATGGCACATACGATCGATCTGGACGCCTATCATCTGGTTGACTGTTTCGTGGCTTACAAGCGTAGTTTCTACAAGATCTCGGCGAACTTGAAAAACGTATTCAACCAAGAATATTATACCGGATCCCAAGGGAACTATCTTTTATTCCCCGGCTCGGCCAGGACGCTGATGGTTATGCTAGCGGTCAACTTCTAAAAAAGGCACAAGACATGTCGCATAATTCGATCATTAAAAAGATCATAGTAAAGTTACATTTATACACCGGACTCATATTAGGGCTAGTAATAACCCTAATATGCCTCTCCGGCACAGCGATCGTGTACAAGCCGGAACTTGAAAAACTATCTGTCAAGGATATCGCTTTTGTCAAGCCAGCCTCCCGAACCGTGCCGCCGCAAACTTTGTTAGAGAACGTAAGATGCGAATATCCACAAGCTAAGATCAATAATATGGTCTTATACGGAGGCGAGGATTGCGCCTACAGTTTCCGTACTACATTCCCGGATGAGAAAGGCCGTATCCAGATCTATGTCAATCCCTATACAGGGGAAGTTACGGGAGTGGACAGATACCGGCATAAGGTTTTTCAATGGTTATACGACTTTCACGTGAACCTGCTATTGAAAAAGCAAGGAGCTACCATCGTCGCCTTATCGGGATTCCTGTTGATTTTCCTAACTCTCTCCGGCTTTCTATTATTACCCAAGCGTCGTATCTTCTCCGTGAGCCGAAAGATGGGCTTGAGAGCCAAGCTTTTCAAGTCGCATTCCATCATAGGTATATGTACATCCCTCTTTTTGCTGGTCATCGCTTTTACCGGCTCCTACTTCGGGTTCAAGAAAGAATATCAATCTTTCTTTGAATCCATATCCGCAGGAAAAGCAGTCGCACCGGCACCAAAAACTGATAAATACACAGGTGATTGGGTATCATTGGATTCCGTTTTAACGACCGCCCAAGAAGAGTTCAAAGAGGGAACCCCGACAATGATATTCTTCCCGAAAGACAACACGTCTGTTTTCTCCGTACGGATGTATCGGGAAGGGGACTTCGAAAGAACTGGAAGCAACCATATCTACATCCATCCTATTACCGGCAAGGTCGTCGCCATAAACCTCTGGAAAGACAAACCGGCCGCCGAGAAGCTTGTCCGCTCCATGTACTTTGTCCACTTCGGCACTTTCCTCGGGCACTTCTCCAGAATCCTATGGATCCTCATAAGCCTAGCCATACCGTTCCTCTATTTCACGGGAGTTTACCTTTGGGTTATTCGCAATCGGCAGAAACATTTCCCTTTCCGGTAAACATAAGTCCAGTAAATCGCATCGCATAAGGAAATTTCGTATATTTGTAATATTGTGTAATTAGGAAAAAAGAAATGTCATGGCACAAATAACGATTCCTTATGCGGTAGCGGATTTTATAGATTTACGGGAGCGTAAATTCTATTATGTGGATAAAACGAACTTCATCCCCAGATTGGAGAATTATAATGCCCCGGTCTTCCTGCGTCCCCGTCGTTTCGGGAAAAGCCTACTCGTATCCACTCTTGCCTGTTACTACGATCGCACCAAGGCCGATCGCTTCGAGGAATTGTTCGGCGGCACTTGGATCGGGGAGCATCCGACGGAAGAGCATAATCGTTATATGATCGTGCGCTATGATTTCTCTGCTATGGCCATGGCCGATGACATGGAGGGGTTGGAGCAGAATTTTAACCGTTTGAATTGCTCTCCCGTGGAGATCATGGTGACACACAATCGGGACTTATTCCAAGACTTCCAGTTTACCACCAAAGGCAATGCCTCCCAAATGCTGGAGGAGGCTTTGGGGTACGCCCGCGAGCATGGCCTTCCAAAGGTATATATCTTGATCGATGAGTACGATAATTTCACCAACCAATTATTGACCGCCTACAAGGACCCGCTGTATGAGCAAATAACCACGAAGGATAGTTTCCTGCGTACCTTCTTCAAGGTTATAAAGAAAGGTATCGGCGAAGGCAGTATCCGTACCTGCTTCTGCACGGGTGTCCTTCCCGTGACGATGGACGATCTGACCAGCGGATATAATATAGCGGAGATCTTGACACTGGAACCGGAGTTCTTGAATATGCTGGGGTTCACGTATGAGGAAGCGGGCGCTTACCTGCGTTACGTGCTCGATAAATATACGGAAGGACAGGATCGATTCAATGAGATTTGGCAATTGATCGTGAATAATTACGATGGTTACCGCTTCTTGCCGGAGGCCGAGCCTCTGTTTAACTCCACGATCCTGACCTATTTCTTCAAGAAATTCGCCGTGCGTAAAGGCGGGATCCCCAGGGAACTGGTGGATGAGAACCTACGTACGGATATCGGTTGGATCCGCCGCTTGACACTATCCTTGGAGAACGCCAAGGAGATGCTGGACGCTTTGGTCATCAACGACGAGTTGCCGTATAACGTTCCCGACCTATCCAGTAAGTTCAATAAGAAGAAGTTCTTCGATAAGACCTTTTATCCTGTCAGCCTCTTCTATCTGGGTATGACTACGCTACGTAACAATTATCGCATGGTACTGCCCAACCTCACGATGCGCAGTATCTACATGGACTATTATAACGAGATGAACCATATAGAAGGTGGCGCTCCCCGTTATGTACCCACCTACGAACGCTTCACGGAAGACCGCCGTTTCGAGCCGTTGGTGCAAAACTATTTCGAGCAGTATCTCGGGCAGTTCCCGGCGCAGGTGTTCGACAAGATCAACGAGAACTTTATCCGTTGCTCCTTCTTCGAGCTTTGCTCCCGCTACCTAAGCAGCTATTATACGTTCGCCATCGAGCAGAACAACTCCGTAGGCCGTTCCGATTTCGAGATGACCGGCATACCCGGCACGAACTATTATAAGGATGACCGATTGGTGGAATTCAAGTATTTCAAGGCGAAAGAGGCCGAACACATGCTGGCGCTAAACGCTCCCCGCCCCGAGGACGTGGCGCAAGTACGTGCTTACGCCAAGGATACCAAACTGAAATTCCCTATATATAATGTACGCTCGTACATTGTATATATCTGCGCCAATAAAGGATGGAAATGCTGGGAGGTTACCGAATAAATAAAGCCTAGCCGTACCACTCCTCCATTTCACGAAGTTAAC
>NZ_FR885319.1:0-40400 GCF_000436315.1 Parabacteroides sp. CAG:2
ACCTGCTATAATTCACGCTATGTTACTAATGATAGGTAACTTATATGCTAATAGAGAGCCTGTAGCATTTGGTACAGTAGTTAAACCGCCTTATAGTTATGAATACCTTATAGGACTTTATAAACACTATGAAATAAAATGAGGGCAGGACTATTAAATTATCCAATTACCATACAAGAACCTATAACACTAAAAGATGTATATGGGGCTAATGGTATAGACTGGAAGGATGCTATAAGTACCAGAGCGCAGGTTACTTATAATTCTGGAAACAGACAGAACCAGAATAATGAAATAATCCACTGCTATAGCAGGATTACTAAATTATCCGATTACCATACAAGAGCCTGTAACAGTTAAAGATGTATATGGGGCTAATGGTATAGATTGGAGAGACATTATAAGTACCAGAGCGCAGGTTACATATAATACTGGAAACAGACAGAACCAGAATAATGAAATAATCCACTGCTATACAGTTACCTTTACCATAAGGTTATATCACAAGGTTAATGAACAAATGCGAATTATTTGGAATGGTAATAAGTATAGGATTCTTAGTATTAACCGAGAATTATATAAGCAATCAATAACCATAGTAACTGAATTGATAAATGAATAATATAGAAGTAGATGCCAGACAGGTTACTTCTATGTTTGCAGATTTGACAAGCAGACAGCAAAGGCAGGTCTATAGGAATGCTTTAAGAAAGGGTGCTGGTATTCTAGCAACGGAAACTAAAAGACAACTAAGACAGACTTTAGGTAGGGAAGCTTCTAGTAGAAACTGGTGGAATGGTAGAACCTTAGTAAGTGGGGTTAAATCTAATGCTGACCGAAACGGGACAGAAGCTAAAGTACATATTATGGGTGACTTTAGATTAAAGTTCTTTGAAATGGGTACTAGAGTTAGAAGAACCACTGGTAATAATAGTGCTTCTGTTAGAGGAAGGAATCCTATTAGAAGGCAGAGAGTAGCAGCTAATAGAGGTAATATCAATGCAGCACATTTCTTTAGAACAGCTAAAGCCAATAAGGAAAGGGAAATCTTTGATAATATGGATAACCTTATAAGCCAATCAATTCAGAGAATAGCAAATAGAAACAGACTATGAGTTTACAAGTAGGCAAAGCAATATATAACCTGCTTAGTAATGATGCTAATGTTACTGGCAGGGTACAAAATAAAATATATCCCTTAATTGCTGATACTGGTACTACATTTCCCTTCATTGTTTATAGAAGAACTGGTATAGAACCATCTGATAGTAAAGATAGGTTTATCTATAAAGAAGATACTTATGTAGAAGTAGTTATAGCTTCTGATAAGTATAATGAAAGCATAGAAATTGCTGACTTTGTTAAAGATGCCTTACAAGGTAAAAAGGGGAACTATTCTGGTATTAACATACAGGATATTAGAATGACAAACGCAGATGAGGATTATATAGAAGATACATTCATTCAGAACCTTACATTCAACATAAAGACAAATGGCAGGACAAGTAATTAATGGCGGTGATTTGATGCTGTTTATAGATGGCAAATCTATAGCATTTGCAACCAGCCATAAACTAAGTATAAATGTGGAAACAGTGGAAACCACTTCTAAGGATAGCGGTGGTAAATGGGTAGCTAAGGCTGCAAGAAAGATTAGCTGGAATTGTAGTACCGAGAACCTTTATTCTAATGATGGTGAAGGTATGACTTTTGACCAGTTATTCGATAAGCTGACAGCCAGAACACCTATCAAGGCTGTATTCTGCTTAGAGAAAGATTATTCAACAAAGAAGGATGAAGTACCAGAAGGGGGATGGTTGCCAGCTACTACTGGAATTTATTCGGGTAATGTTATTATTACAGCACTAGAGGCTAATGCGCCTAATGGAGATAACGCAACATTTACAGCATCTTTTGAAGGTGTGGGAGCACTTACTAAGACTGCCACAGCTTAATTATAAAGCCTTTATATCTCTAGGTTATGGAGGTGTAAAGGCTTTCTTTTTAAATACTTATTGATATGACTATTAAAGGACAAGACTACAAACTGAAATATACTCTTAGGGCCTTATTCATCTATGAACAAATTACTGGTAAGGCTTTTGAGTTAAAGACTATCACAGATGAATATCTATTCTTCTACTGTATCTTAATGGCTAATAATCCAGACAGTTCACTAACCTTTGAAGAACTGATAGAAGCCGTAGATGAAGATATGGGTATTATGGTAGAGTTCCAGAACTTCTTAAAGAAGGAACTGGAGAAGCAACAGCTATTCATTACTAATAATACAGATGCTAAAAAAAAGTCCTAACCACTAAGGAGATATATTCAGCCTTAGTAATAGAAGGTGGACTAGACCCAGAATATGTACTAGATAAGATGCGGATGTATGAGCTAGAACCACTGATTAGCAATCTTCACAAGAAGGACAGGAATAGCTGGGAACAGGCTAGAATGGTGGCTTATGTCATAGCGCAATGTAACAGTACCAAGAAGTTAAAGCCTACAGATATAATGCAGTTTAGTTGGGACGATGATACTACAGGGGAAACATCTATTAGCAATGAGGATATTAAGAGATTACGAGAGAAGGCTAAACAATATATAACACATAATTAAATATGGCTGATTTAGTAACCAGACTACTTCTTAATAGTAGTCAATTCGATAATAACATAAGGCAGTCCACACAACAAGTACAGCAGTTCCAACAGGCAGGCAGGAATATCACAGCTACCATAGGTAAGTTTGCTGGTGCTTTAGGGATAGCTATGACTGCTGGAGAGGCGTTTAACAAGTGGGTACACAGTTCACAGGCTTTAGGGGATGAATGGGATAATACCGTTAATGCCTGCAAGGGTACTATAGATGTATTCTTCCAGTCCCTTAGTAATGGTGATTGGAGTGCCTTCCAAGATGGTTTATTTTCCACTATCAAAGGTTTAAAGGAACTTAGTGCTTTAAGAGATAGTCTAGCCGATGCTAAATTGACTATGGACTTCAATACTAAGAGGTTTGAGGCACAGTTTACAGAACTGGAAGCAATTATTAGGGACAAGACCAAGAGCCTAGAGGAACGAAAGAAGGCTTTCGAGCAGTTACAGACATTAAAGGCTAATTATAAAATAGATATTGTAGATGTGTCCGCTGGTAATGACCAAACACTCATAAAGTCTTTAGAGGCACAATATAAGGGGTATGGTTGGACTACCAAAGATGTAGAAAAATATCTATCCATATATAACAATGACTTTTCAAGCAGACCAGAGAAAGAAGCATTAGATGAATATAAGAAAAGATTGTCTGAGCTAGAGAGTCAACAATATAGTTATACCGCTTATTCTTCTATGTATGGTGGTGGTACTATTAGGACGGAGAACAAAGAGATTACTAAGCAGATAGCATTATTTAAAGCAAGAAACGCCGAGCTAGAGAAGATGAGAATCCTTAATAATGATGATGATAAGGATAGGGTACAAATGCTTAAAGACTATGAATATAGTTACGACCTAAGAAAGAAGGCTGCAGATTTTGATAAGAGGGTATTAGAACTACAGGCTTCTTTACAAGAAGGCTCTGCTAATAAGGCTAATAATACCGCAGTAGTTCCTGTTATTCCTTCTGGTTCTATCATTGAAATGGAGAATAAGATAAAGGTATTAAAGGATAAACTGTCTAATGCTACATCTGATGGTATGAGGGTTGGTTTTATGGCAGCTATTAAAGAGGCAGAAACCGAACTTAGAATGATGCAATTAAGGACAGCTGGAACACCTTTATTAGTCGGTGGAGATATTAGTAAACCTACAGGAAGATCTGTGAAATCTGATCTGGATGCGGGGAATATCGTAGTTAAAGGAATTGATACAAATGCAATCCAAAATAACTTAGACTATGTGGATAGTATCAGTGCCATAGGCTCTGTTATGAGTTCTGTTACCAATTTGACTAGTGAGGGGGCGGCAGCTTGGTTAAGTTATAGTACTAATATCATATCCTCTGTCGCTGCTGCACTTCCAGCATTAACTACACTTACAACAGCATTAACCGCTAAGGCTGCGGCTGAGGCGGCAGGTAGTGCCGCTGTGACACCTGTAGTAGGTTGGATAAATGCTATTGCTGCTATATCTGCTATTATGTCCGCAATGGCTTCTATTCCTAAGTTTGCTGATGGTGGTATTATTGGAGGCAATTCCTTCATTGGTGATAATATGATAGCCAGAGTAAACAGCGGTGAAATGATTCTCAATAACAGGCAACAGAAGAACCTGTTTAACCTTTTAGATGGTAAAGGTGGGACTTCCGTTAATGCTGGTGGAGAGGTTAAATTAAGAATCGAAGGCAGGGATTTAGTAAGCGTTCTTAATTCTCAAACAAGTAAGACAAGTAAATACAAGTAATATGTACAACCTTATATATACAGTGCCATTTACTAATGTGGATGGAGAAGCCTTAACTATACAAATACTAGAAGATGGTGGAACTGGTACACCTGTAGAACTTACAGGTGGCACACCACCATTCATAGTAGATGTAAACGATGAAGATTTTTTATATACACCTACTAGATTTAGTGGAGCTACTTTAAAATTAGTTGGAAGTGATTACTTACAGAAACTATTCAGTACGCAATACCAGAGATTTAAAGTTAATTTGGTAAGGACTGGTTCTGTTATCTGGACTGGCTTCATAACACCAGAACTATATTCACAGGACTATGATAACAGCCTGTTTGAACTGGAAATAGAATGTATATCAGCCCTATCTACTTTAGAGTACATAGACTTCAAACAAGAAGGAGCTACTATTTCCTTACTTGGTATTATTAAAAAGTGTATTACAGAAAATAAAGGAGATTTTAGGGCTGTTTACATACCAAACGCCTATACTTCTTCTTTAGATGGTATAACTGTAAGTACAGCTAATTTCATTGATGAAGATGGTAAAGCTATGACTTTAAAAGAATGCTTAGAAGAGACCTGCAAGTTCCTTAACTGGACTATTACAGAATATGATGGGATAGTGTACTTTATTGATATGGACTATATAAAGGCTGGTAAAACCAGTTATACCAATATACTTACCAGTACAACTACTACCCTATCTTCTACTATAAATCTAAGGGATATACCATCTAAAGGGAACAACAACCAATTATCCATATTAGGTGGATATAATAGGGCTGTGGTGATAGACAGTGATTATGAGGCAGATAAAGACAGTCTCTATCCAGAATCTAATTTTAGATGGCAAGTTCCTATGTACAGTAAATCCAAGGAGTTCAATGGCAAAACATATATAAAGAACTTTGCGGAATCAGAAGCATTCGAACCTGTTTACTATGCTGGTAACAGCACATCTTTCACTAAGGTAGACGATGGGTTTAGCTTGGATAAGCAAAAACAAAGGGCAGGGACTTTCTTAACACAGGTAGCCAGCTATGATACAGGTAACAAACCAGTTAAACTGAACTATGAGGACTTGTTTGAGATAAAGCAATATGATGATTATGGGACTGTTAAATATTTATGGCAGACAGGTGATCTGGAGTTCCCTGTTATAAGGACTAAAACGGCATCACCTACCATAGTATTTGATACAGATACCAAGTTGTGTATAGATTTCAAGTTGATGATACAAGTTACAGATGATTGGGGATTACCTATAGAGGGTGAAAGTATGAAAGGTGGTAGTGACTGGAACAATGATTTTATCTATATACCTGCCAAGCTCAGAATAGGTGATTATTACTATAATGGGACAAGCTGGACTGCCAACAGTGATAACTATTTTAAGTTATATACAGACTGTGACAAGAATAAGATAACCGCTAAATGGCTGAATGCCAGAAATACCAATGACTTCACAACAGGCTATGATGAGCTTACTGGTACATTGATAAATATAGATAAGGTAATGGTTGGGGATCTGGAGCTTACATTATATAGTCCCAAGTTCCCTAATGTTGAAATGGCTATATTGTTCCCGCCTAGCTATATGTTCGTCAAGGATATATCTTTACAGAGCCAACGTAAGGAGGGTAACACATCTGGAGAGAAGAAAGATACCAAGTATGAGAATGTGCTGAATGAATCCTATATCAATGCCCTAGACGATATTACATTCAAGATAACATCCAAGAATAATAGTGAGTTATCATTCAGTAAGGCTATAGTAGGAACGGCCATACTGGATACTCTCACTAATACTATTGATAATACGTCTAATAAGCCAGAAGAATATCTAATAAAAAGGATAATCAACCAATACAAGCAACCGAAGGTCAAACTTCTACAGGTGATTAAGCCAGAAGTACAGCCTTATTCAATTATTACGGATAGCTATCTGTCTGGTAAGAGGTTTGTATTTGCTGGAGGAAGGATCAATTATGAAGATAATAGCATAGAATGTAACCTTATAGAACTTAATTAACTATGGATATAACAAGTAGCAGAATAGCAGCCACGCCTAGAAGTAAGTACCATAAATACGGATATGGAGGTAGTAATATTTCTGTTAGTGGTGGTTCTAATGTAGACCTAAGTAATTATGTAAAGCTGACTGGAGAGGAAAGCCAGACTATAGAAGGTAATGTAGGAGCTACGGGGGATATAGTCGCTTACAGTACCAATGAAATTAAAGAGAAATATCCTATAGCATCCCCAACGGCTTTAGGAACTATAAAAGTTGGTGAGAATCTGACTATAACAGATGATGGCACGTTAAATGCCGAGGCTGGTGGGGCTAGTGGCTGGAATGATATAAAGGATAAGCCTAGCACCTTCACCCCTTCCAAGCATACACATACCAAAGCTGAAATATCGGACTTCTCACATACACATACCAAGTCACAGATCACGGACTTTAGCCATACCCACAAGATGCAGGACATATCAGATTTCAACGGTGTTACATTAGATACAGACCAGACTATAACAGGACAAAAGACCTTTAGTAAGACTATTCTAGGGCAGGCTGATATAATAGCCTATTCCACGGGCATAAGTAAGGAGCTGTTCCCTATAGCCAGTAAGACCGCTATTGGATGTGTAAAGATAGGAGATAATATTAATGTATCTGGGGACGGCACGATTAGCGTTAATATTGATGGTGGTGAGGCTGGTTCTGTGGATTGGGATAATATCAATAACAAACCTTCCTCATTCACACCTTCAACGCATACACACGATGATAGGTATTACACAGAGACAGAGATTAACACCAAGCTAAATTCCAAATCCAATACAGATCACACGCATAGTAATTACGCTTCCACCATTACAACCACTGGGACAGGTAACGCAGTGACCTCTATAAGTCAAAGCGGCAATACAATCACTGTGACCAAGGGTGCTACATATAATAACTATACACATCCAACTAATCACCCTGCCAGTATAATCACGCAGGACGTTACACATAGATTCATTACTGATACGGAAAGAACTAACTGGAATGATGCCAATAGCAAGAAGCACTCACATAGTAATAAAGGCTACCTAGATATTATTAACCAGAACCTAGCCACTACCAATGATGTTAATTTCAAATCGGTTAAGGCTACAGGGGATATAATAGCCTATAGTACTGGTACTACGAGTGAGAAATATCCTATAGCCAGCAAGACAGCACTAGGATGTGTAAAGGTTGGTAGTGGTCTATCCGTATCCTCTGATGGTACTATAAGTGCCACAAGTACTACAGGCGGTGGAAAGTGGGGAGAGATCACAGGTACGCTAAGTAACCAGTCTGATCTACAGACAGCCTTAAATGGCAAGGCTAACAGTTCACATACACATAACTATGCTAGCACAGTTAAGGTTGGGTCAACATCATATAACATAAGTGGGAATACTATCAGTTTACCAGCATATCCTACAGTACCTTCTGCCTTAAAGAATCCTAATGCACTTACTATTAGCTTGAATGGTACTTCACAGGGAGCTTATGATGGATCAGCTGCTAAATCATTTAATATCACAGCCGCAAGTATTGGGGCTGCTGCAAGTTCTCATTCACATAGTTATATACCTTTGAGCGGTGGAACTATGACTGGTGGACAAATAGCTAGGGCAGGATCTTCACAAAGCTGGGTGAACGGTCGTAAGGGCGCAATGATCGTACTTAATAGTGCTGGAGCAAGTCAATATATGCCTATATGGTCTTGCAAGTCACAGGCTGGTAGTTGGGATTGTGGTACATATACCGAGAACAGGTTACATTTCAGCTATATAACTGACACCAATTATAACGCTGGAACCAACACCCAAACTGCAAACATTTATTTCAATACCAATGGAACTATTACCGCTGGTTTAAATGGCAATGCCACTACCGCCACAACATTACAAACCATTAGAACTATCAACGGTACTAATTTTAATGGCTCTGCCAATATCACTACAGCCAATTGGGGTACAGCCAGAAATATAGGTATAGTATCGTCCGATGGTACTGGTGTGGGATCTGTGGTTAGTGTTAATGGCAGTGGTAATGTGAATTTGAAGTTACCTGCTACAATCAAGGCTTCAATAACAGGGAATGTAAGTGGTAACGCTGCAACAGCAACAAAGTTACAAACCGCTAGAACCATTTGGGGGCAATCATTTAATGGTAGTGCTAATATCAGTGGTAATATGACAGGGGTAGGCAGCATTACCGCCAGTGGATTGATAAAGACTACTAACAGCGTACAGGCAGATGGGGATGTTATAGCATATAAGACTAGTACAGGTGGGGCTAGTCCCTTCAAGTATTGGCTACCATCCGTTGATACCAATGGTAATTTAAGCTGGTCTAACAGCACTTCCACTACAACACCAACAACAAGGAATATCAGAGGTCCACAAGGTCCTACAGGTCCCAAAGGAGCTACTGGTGCGACAGGTCCACAAGGTCCAAAAGGTGATAAAGGAGCTACTGGTGCTCAAGGGCCAGCGTGGAACGGTGGTACTATTACCCAATCAGCGATGGTGAAGGCTACGTGGGGCTTCTGGGGTATTGACGCTGGTTCTGGCCTTAACTTCTACCTATCGCAACGGGGGGATAAGAATGTTTACTTCTGTTGGGGTGGAACCGATAAGAATAAGGCGAGCTTATCGCCTACTGGTAATATGTACGTAGCTGGTAATTATTCTAATGGTTCAGATATAAGGTTAAAGGAAAGAAGCATAAATGTCTCTAACGTATTGGATAAGATCAGCGACTTATCCACCTTTTATCATAAGAGACTGGATATTGGAGACGATGTGACACGTATAGGGGTTAGCGCACAGGATGTACAGAAGGTCTTTCCAGAAGTTGTAGGAACAGCCAATATGCCCGAATATGGGGATATATTAACCGTGGATTATGCCACATTAGCCACTACCGTAGCCATTAATGGCTGTAAGGAGCTACATCAACTCATCAAAGAGCAACAAGCGAAGATAGAGGCTTTAGAGGCCAGATTAAGTGACTTAGAAACTAAAACGAATTAACTATGATATTACCGAAGACCAACCTTAGCATAATGGATGTGAGGAACTGCACAGGAAATCCAAGTCTGGACTTAGGTACTTTATGCAGTAAGGGACAATATATTAATAAGTGGAGTAAATATAAGCCTGTTAGGTATAACTTTACTACCAGCCGACCTTCAAACTGGTGGAAAGCTTCAGATGGAAATTGTGGACTGGACGTAAGAGGATATACAACAATTACTCAATTGGTCACAGATCTAAGAAATGATGTCACCTTCTGGGGGTATCTACCACCCACAGGAGGATCAGCGCAGCCTTACAGATTAGGCGACTTCGCTGGGTATAACTCACAGGCTCAACAACCTGTTTACTGCAATGAGCTACCTAACATTGTATATAAGGATGCCTCAGCTACTATTGGAATGGCGTTGGATATGAATGGTGTTGATACATCCTCAAACCTTCAATTAACAGATATACAAGGGAAATACCCCCTATCCAGCTACTATCCTGCTGTAGTTGTAGTAAGGGCAGATCAGAATGTAGGCAATTTGATAACAGCCAGTCAAACATTTGCACAAGGACAAGGAGTGGGCGTTGAAGTTCCAACAAGCCAATTAAGTGCTGGATATGATTATGACTTTATATGTTGTTTCAGCTCGATAAAACAGGCCTCTTACGGCCCTAACTCAACTGCCGCAAACTTTGTACCCGCACCGACTGACAACGTGTTGCAAAGGGTAAGTATAAAGACTGGTGGACTATCCGTATTTGTTACTGGAACTTGGGCTAGTAACAAGTCTACTTATAGGATTGACGCT
The DNA here is from genome assembly GCF_000436315.1 of Parabacteroides sp. CAG:2. Classification (NCBI taxonomy): domain Bacteria; kingdom Pseudomonadati; phylum Bacteroidota; class Bacteroidia; order Bacteroidales; family Tannerellaceae; genus Parabacteroides; species Parabacteroides sp. CAG:2. The sequence goes on from NZ_FR885319.1 coordinate 10,286, forward strand.
ACAAATAGGGTTAGTACGGCTGGAGCTACTATGACAAATGTAACATTGCAGATCGTTTACCTAGACTTCAAGGAATCTGGAGATTCACAGGAATATGGAGAGACAACGATTAAATTGGCTGATATTGTAGTCCCCTATAATCAGACCAAGACCGTAACTAATGTAGTGGCTAACTCATTGCCAGAGTATAAAACGAGAGGCGGTAAACTTATCCTTACTTATACATATAATAATGTAGTAAATACTATAGTAGGACAATTTGAGGATGAAGCATAATGACTAAAACTAGAGTTAAGACAGAATTAGCAGCCGCAATAGTACTAGTATTAGTAGGATGCTTCTTATTAATTGCTGGTATATTTATTCCACCTATAGGAACTATTCACCCTTCTGTACTGGTAGCATTTGGAGAGATAGCTGTATTTGCTGGTAGCCTATTTGGAATAGATTTACATTATAGACTGGAATTTCATAAGATAAAGGCAGAAGTAGGAGCAGATAAGATAGAAGATAAATAATTAGGAGCCTGTTTGCCTTTATTGGTGGACAGGCTTTTTAATTATCTTTACGGAATGAAATATATAGATTACTATTATAAGGAAATTCAGCTCTATGCCATTATAGATGATGGTAGATACTATTCAGTGAATCCAGATAACTTTACTGCTGTTTGGTGGGCAGGGAAGTATGTGCCAAAAGTGGACTTTGATACATTTAATGAGCAGGTGGAATTTAATGGGGACAAGGAAGAACTGTATATGTTGTGCTGCTATATAATATATGTAATAGAACAGCATTACTTTGTAAAGCTAAGACCTACATTAGAAGAATTAAATGCAGATGGTTTGGAAGGTATCACATTAAAGTATAAGAAGGGTTCAGACATTACTTTAAACAGCGGTAGCATTATTAAAGATGTTGCTAATGCTATTGGTGCTAGTAGGAATGGAGAATACAAGGTAGATAGTATATGTAAGTTAGATGAAGTTGCTAATAGCACCTACATACAAAGTATGTTTGCTGTAGAACTGGCTAACTTTCTACATTACTACTTCCCTGTAAAGAGAAAGAAGGATAGTCTGGTTAGTACAGATGAACAAGATATGATTATAAAGATTCTGCACCTGTTTAAACTAACACCTTATTTAGTTGTACGAAGTAGATACAGGCAGTTATTAATGCTAGCTGATAGATTCAAGGAGAATCTTAGCTGGATAAACTTGCAAGATCAGTTATTACCTATAACATTTATAAAGTGGAAGCAGTGGAACACGAACAACTGGCTAGAGGTTGAATATGATAAACTTAAAGAAGGAGAAACTGTTAGCTTTCCACCTTTAGGAAGTAACAATTAATTCTAGCGTTATGTAAATTAGTTCTGATACTTTTGCCGCCAGTTAAATAACTGGTGTGCTAGATACCTATATAAGCCCACAGGGCAGTGGCATCATTTTATGAGTAACATAGTTACTATTAAAGGTCAAGAAATAGACCTTACAGATCGCAAGGTTCAATGTGAAACCTTCGGTAAACAGTTTAAGGCAGAAGCTACTGCCTATGAGTACATTAAGATGTGTGATGAACGTATCAAAAGCTACGAGGGTTACATTGCTAATCTAAAGGAGCTTAGGGAGGTAAAACAGCGTGAGAAGGCAGAGGAACACAAGGATGAATTAAGAGTCTTGTTAGCTTCTATGGATGACGAAGAGCGAACTAAATTTATTAACAGTTTAAACAGATGAGTATGGACACACAGACTAAAGAATTAGTCCAGCTTTGGAATTTACTGGATTTAGGTTTAGAATTGAATGGTAGATATGCTGATACAGGCATTATTAATGAAGGTGATGAAGGTGTAGTTATTGATGTTACTGCAATAGCTGAAACTGCTGAACAGTGGAATGAACCAATAGAACCAAGGCAGGCAGATTGGTTTGAAGCTGCTGGTATTGTAGGTGTAGCCAGTCTAGTGAATGCCTATATGGAAGATCCGACCAGTTATCAAAGGGGGTCTGTTAATTCATTAGTAAAGCTGGTAGGCGATAAGCTGTTACAGACTTATGTAGGAAAACAAGTTGAAATAGAATTTTAAACTAATAGCCAGTTGCCAATAATGGTAGCTGGCTTTAAAAACCAAATAAGAATGAGAGTGTTAGAAGGAAAAGAATTAGAAGATTATTTAAAGCAGATGCAAGAATGGGAAGCTAAGAAAGCTAAAGCTATAGAAGATGCTTTCCAAAGAGAGATAGTAACAGGTGATGATATTGTAAATATATTAAGGACTTATACAAGTGATAGAGATAGATGGGAACTATTTGCTAACCTTGCTGAGAATGACAAACTATCTGATGAAGCCTTTAATAAAGGTCTGGTTATAGCTTGGACAGTAGGAAGAGGTACAGGAGATTTTAGGGCTATACAATACTTTATGAGGTGTAAGAAGGAATTAGTAATGAATGAAGAAGAACTAGCCTATTATAATAGATTGCCCGATAAGGTTACTTTGTATAGAGGTTGTAGTATGGATGAGTATGAAGATGAAGATGGAGATAGTTGTTTTGGTATTTCTTGGACTACCAGTAGAGAGATAGCAGAGTTCTTTGCATTTAGAAATGAGCAGGAAGATACTGCTGTATATTCTATAGAGGTTGATAAGGAAGATATTAAAGCTGTGTTCTTATCTAGGAATGAATTTGAAGCTATATGTTTTGGTGGTGATGAAGTTACTTTGGTTACAGATGAGCCTACAGAACTATATACTAAGTATATGGAACGGAGGAAGCAGGAACTATTTTAACTAAAATGATAAATATTTCTATATCATTTCTTGCATAATGATATATTATTATATATCTTTGTGATGTCAAATAAAAGCAGTGTTCTATGAAACCATTAAAAGTTAATGAGGTCTTAGACCTCTTAAAAAAGGATGGTTGGTATAAGGTAGGGCAAGAAGGCAGCCACAGACAGTATAAGCATCCTACTAAAAAGGGCAGGGTTACTGTTAACGGTAAACTTAGTGATACTTTAGACCAGTTCAGACTGAACAGCATTTTTAAACAAGCAGGGTGGAAGTAATTCCATCCTGTTTTAAAAACATTATAAGTTATGGAGAAGATTATAGTACAAATTGGATGGTGCGATAATTATTGTGCCGCAAGTGATGAAATATTGGGATGTGTAGCTTGTTCTGATACCATAGAAGGCATTAAAAAGGAATATAGATCAGCGTTAGACTTTCATATAAAAGGAATGCTGGAAGATGGTGATGAATTGCCAGAGAAGTTAAAGAATGAATATGAATTAGTATTTGAACTAGATACTTCCGCAATGCTTCATAGTCTGGATGGAATAGTTACCAGAAAAGCTATTGCTAAAGTTACAGGTATCAATGAAGCACTACTAACACATTACGCTAACGGCTTTAGGAAGCCTAGACCTGTACAAAGACAGAGGATAATAGACGGCATTCATCAAATAGGTAGAGAATTGACGTTAATAGGATAGCTTTTATTTGACAAAGGGGAACTATGATCTTTAATGATGTAGCTCCCTTTTTTATACATCAAACTTTAGCGGCTCTAATGCTAGAAAGGGATATGGGGTGATATTTTAAGGCGATGGCTCGTTAAACCCCACGCCTCCCTTCTTTACACGGCTGGAATATTTTAAAGTCCCAAATCCTTACGTCCAATTATCTATCTATGGTCACACTCTACTTTATTTTTGTTGGAATTAAAATGGAGTTTAGAATAAAAATTCTCTATCTTTGCGATGTTCTATTAGATCATTAAAGAACGAGATCAAGAACCAACTACATAAACAACTGATAATCAGATAGTCTTAATTTCTCTAAATAAATATGTATCAGCCGGGGAACGGCATACTTCTCAATATCCCGACAAGGCAGAGAGAGGTAATTCCCCAAGGATTCCGGAACCTGCTCTATCTCTATTTGATAGAAAGAAGCGTATAAAATTTGATGGGAGAGCGTATGCTTTACATTCGATAACCCTTGGGTGATACTCAATTTTCCAGCATCTCCCAATAGGTTACGGAAGGCTTGCGTCTCACACAAACCGGAAAAATCCATCGCATGATCCGTCTCGATCAATGGAAATTCATACAAACCAGTCCAGATATCCTTCCCCGTCCGTCTGTTCATCCAAGTTTGTTCTTTATATATAATGTATAGATAGTGGAAATAACGATCCCTTGTCTTCGTCTTATTTTGTTTCACCGGATAAGCTTGCACATTGCCGGAAGCGAACGCCATGCATTTATCTTTTAGCGGGCACACCCCGCAGTCCGGGTTTTGAGGAACACATTGCAAAGCACCCAATTCCATGATCGCCTGATTATGCGTCCCTGCGTTCTTAGGGTCCAAGATCATTCCGGCCAGTTCCGCGAATTGCTTTTTACCCTTCGTGGTGTCGATCGGCGTATCTACGGCAAACAAACGGGAAAGTACCCGGTACACATTTCCATCCACGACCGGACACGGTTGGTTCCAAGCAAAGGAGACGATCGCCGCCGCCGTATACTCCCCGATACCTTTCAAGGATAATACCTCTTTATAATTCTCCGGGAAAACCCCGTTAAACCGCTCCATGATAGATTTAGCCGCCGCATGTAAGTTACGAGCCCGGCTATAATACCCCAAGCCCTGCCAATATTTCAGCACCTCATCCTCTTCCGCCGCCGCTAGAGATGCCACATCCGGGAAACGTTCGGTGAAACGCAAAAAATACTCCAATCCCTGTACAACCCGGGTTTGTTGCAATATAATCTCCGATATCCAGATGATATAAGGGTCTCTCGTTTCCCTCCAAGGAAGCTCTCTTTTATAGGTTTCATACCACTCAACCAATATCCGGCTGATTTCTAACTCACTTTCATACTGTAACATAACTGCTCCCTTTCTCACTTTTCAACATCATAACTATTTGATTACCGCAAACATACATATATATTACGAATCGAGAAGAATCTTTTTATTTAAAAATTGAAGCTCAATTCTTTTTCCACTTAAATAAAAAGCTATATATTTGCATTCCAAAAAATTAATAGGTCAAAATCAATTAATTAATTTATAGACATGACTAAAGCAGATATTGTTAGCGAGATTTCAAAAAGCACTGGTATCGACAAACAGACAGTGCTAGCAAGCGTTGAGTCCTTCATGGATATCGTAAAAAGTTCTTTAGCCCAAGGCGAAAACGTTTACTTGAGAGGTTTCGGAAGTTTCGTTATTAAGAAGAGAGCTCAAAAGACAGCTCGTAATATTTCAAAAAATACTACGATCATCATCCCGGAACACAACATTCCGTCATTCAAGCCGGCTAAGACTTTTATTGGTGAAGTTAAGTAATTAATTATTATACGTTTAATTTAAAATTTTAAAGCGATGCCTAGCGGAAAGAAAAGAAAAAGACATAAAATGTCTACGCACAAGCGCAAAAAGAGACTGAAGAAGAATAGACATAAGAAGAAATAAGTCTATCTAACGAACTCTAAAGAACAAACTTAATAAGTGACCTTTTAAGTTTGTTCTTTGCGTATTTTATAAGGTCTGATCTTAAAAAACACATCTTAAGTGATTAGTGAATTAGTAGTTGATGTACAGCCCAAAGAGGTATCTATCGCCGTCTTGGAGGACAAGAGCCTTGTGGAGCTCCAAAAGGAGGCCCGCAACGTCTCGTTCGCCGTTGGTGATATCTATCTAGGTAAGGTTAAGAAACTGATGCCGGGCTTAAACGCTGCGTTCATTGATGTCGGTTACAAAAAGGATGCGTTTCTTCACTATTTGGACTTAGGTCCTAACTTCAACACCCAACAGAAATATTTAAAGCAATTGCTGAGCGATCCCAAAAAGGCGCCGGTACTGTCGAAAACTCAGATTCTACCGGAGATCGAAAAGAACGGGAGTATTAGCGACGTGCTGAAAGTAGGACAAGAGGTGTTGGTTCAAATTGCTAAAGAGCCTATCTCAACGAAAGGTCCCCGATTGACTTCCGAGCTTTCTTTTGCCGGAAGATATATCGTGCTGATACCGTTCGCCGATAAAGTATCTGTCTCCACCAAAATTAAATCAAGCGAGGAACGGGCTCGTTTGCGCCAGTTAATCCAAAGTATCAAACCGAAGAATTTCAGTGTTATCGTACGGACATCCTCGGAGGGCAAACGTGTCGCAGAGCTTGATCATGAACTAAAGACATTGGTGAAACGATGGGAAGATAATATCGTGAAGGTGCCTAAACTCAAAGCTCCGGCTATCGTTTATGAAGAAACGGCACGTACCGTAGCTTTACTTCGGGATATATTCAACCCCTCTTTCCAAAATATTTATGTAAATGACAAGGAGGTCTACAATAATGTCCGCGACTATGTAAGCTTGATCGCACCGGGACGGGAAGAAATCGTACAGTTATATACGGGAGAGCTTCCTATCTTTGACAACTTTGCGGTCACCAAGCAAATCAAGTCGCTATTCGGACGAACTGTCACTTACAAGAGTGGAGCTTACTTGATTATCGAGCACACGGAAGCTATGCACGTTATCGACGTGAACAGCGGGAACCGTTCCAAAGGCAGCGATGCTCAAGAGAAGACAGCTATCGACGTAAATATAGCCGCCGCCGATGAGATCGCCCGTCAGCTCCGCTTACGAGACATGGGAGGTATCATCGTTATAGACTTTATCGATATGGCAGAGGCTGCCAACCGGCAAAAGCTATTTGAACACATGACAAAGGCAATGGCAAATGACCGGGCTAAACACAACATCCTTCCTCTTAGTAAGTTTGGCTTGATGCAGATTACCCGTCAGCGGGTACGTCCGGCAATGGACGTGGATACGTCAGAAGACTGCCCATCCTGTTTCGGAACAGGAACGGTTAAGCCTTCCATCCTGTTTACCGACAGCCTGGAAGAAAAAATAGATTGCTTAGTAAACAAACATCACGTGAAGAAATTCACCCTGCATGTACATCCGTATGTCGCAGCGTATGTGAACAAGGGGTTGTTCCCCTTGAGCATGAAGTGGAAAATGAAGTACACACATGGTTTAAAAGTTATTCCCAATCAAAGTCTCGCCTTTCTTGAATACAAATTCTTTGATGCCGACAAGAATGAGCTTGACATGAAAGAAGAAAAGGAAATAATCAACAAATAACAAGAGAAGCCCCGGGCCTATTAAAGCGGTTCCGGGGCTTTCTGTATTCTGCCAAACCGTCAAAATGTCACGATTCATGACACGTATTATTTATTTTCAAACCCAAACTTCTTTGGCACGGCATTTGTTGAATACTATGTGAATCCTTTAAACAAGGAGGATGACGGACGATGAATAATAACAATTAAAATATTTACAATCATGGGAAAGATTATTGGAATCGACTTAGGAACAACCAACTCTTGTGTTGCCGTATTGGAAGGTAACGAACCGGTTGTTATCGCGAACAGCGAAGGTAAAAGAACAACACCTTCAATCGTAGCTTTCGTAGAAGGCGGCGAGCGTAAGGTAGGTGATCCCGCAAAACGTCAGGCTATCACCAATCCTGAAAAGACTATATTCTCTATCAAACGTTTCATGGGTGAAACTTATGACCAAGTACAAAAGGAAATCAATCGCGTTCCTTATAAAGTAGTGCGTGGTGATAACAACACTCCTCGTGTAGATATCGAAGGACGTTTGTATACTCCGCAGGAAATCTCAGCGATGATCCTGCAGAAAATGAAAAAGACAGCTGAGGATTATTTGGGACAGGAAGTAACGGAAGCCGTTATCACAGTACCTGCTTACTTTAGTGACGCTCAACGTCAGGCTACGAAAGAGGCTGGTGAGATCGCAGGTTTAACCGTACGCCGTATCGTAAACGAACCGACTGCCGCTTCTTTAGCTTATGGTTTGGATAAGACGAACAAAGACATGAAGATCGCCGTATTCGACTTAGGTGGTGGTACATTCGATATCTCCATCCTTGAGTTAGGTGACGGCGTATTCGAGGTAAAATCAACAAACGGTGATACTCACCTAGGTGGTGATGACTTCGACCACGTAATCATCGACTGGTTGGCTGAAGAATTCGAACGAGAGGAAGGCGTAGACTTACGTAAAGACCCGATGGCTTTACAACGTTTAAAAGAAGCTGCCGAGAAAGCGAAGATCGAGTTGTCAAGTACGACTAGCACGGAGATCAACTTGCCGTATATCATGCCGGTAAACGGTATTCCAAAGCACTTGGTTAAGACTTTGACTCGTGCTAAATTCGAACAATTGGCTGACGGTCTGATCCAAGCATGTATCGAACCGTGCCGTCAATCCTTGAAAGACGCAGGTTTATCAACTTCTGATATCGACGAAGTGATCTTGGTAGGTGGTTCTACTCGTATCCCGGCTGTACAGGCTATCGTTGAGAAATTCTTCGGTAAAGCTCCGTCTAAGGGCGTTAACCCGGATGAAGTAGTAGCCGTAGGCGCAGCGATCCAAGGTGGTGTATTGACAGGTGAGGTTAAAGACGTATTGCTGTTGGATGTTACTCCGCTGTCTTTAGGTATTGAGACAATGGGTGGTGTAATGACTAAATTGATCGAGTCTAACACGACCATCCCGACCAAGAAGTCCGAGACATTTACGACTGCCGTAGACAATCAGCCTTCTGTTGAGATCCACATCTTGCAAGGTGAGCGTTCTTTGGCTAAAGACAACAAGTCTATCGGCCGTTTCCACCTAGATGGAATACCTGCCGCACAACGTGGTGTCCCTCAGATCGAGGTTACATTCGATATCGACGCCAATGGTATCTTGAACGTATCCGCCAAGGATAAAGGAACCGGTAAAGTACAAAGTATCCGTATCGAGGCTTCCAGCGGTTTGAGCGATGATGAGGTTAAGCGTATGAAAGAAGAGGCTGCCGCAAACGCAGAGGCCGATAAGAAAGAGAAAGAGCGTATCGATAAATTGAATCAAGCGGATAGCATGATCTTCCAGACCGAGAAACAATTGAAAGATCTTGGCGACAAGCTTCCGGCAGACAAGAAAGCTCCGATCGAAGGTGCCTTGAACAAATTGAAAGAAGCTCATAAGGCTCAGGATATCGCAGGTATCGATGCTGCTATGGCAGAATTGAACAGCGTATTCCAAGCAGCTAGCCAAGAAATGTACAACGCTCAAGGCGGCCCGCAAGCAGATCCTAACTTCGGTGGTCAACAAGCTGGCGGTAACGCAGGTAGCAGCAACAACAGCAAAGACGGTAACGTTACGGACGTTGACTTTGAGGAAGTAAAATAAAAAGAAGCGGTTTTAATCGCTCCTTTACTCCACATAAGATAGAAAAACGGCTATCGGGTCCTTCGGGATCTGATAGCCGTTTTTTATTTTAGCCCTATATATTCAATAAAAAAAGCCATTGATATCCAATAATTATTAATAAGTTTGCACTCGCATAAAAACACTCATTTTAAATTACGATTAAGGGCAACGTACTAATTTTCGACTTATGCTAGCGATATCTATACAGAAATATTACATATTTGTTCTACTTTTTCTGCTAGCCATTCTACAGTCCTCTTGTCAACAGTCGGGAAATAAATATCGTATATTAGTAGTGCATTCCTATGAAAGCGATTATGTAGCTTATAAAGACTGCGATCGGTTGATCCGGGAATCCCTCGAGAAAAAGGGGATTAATCCGTCGATCCAAACATTCTATTTGAACTGCGAGCAATATGCGGCACCCGCCGAAGAAAAACGGATGTACCTGTATCTAGATTCGATCTCTACTTGGAAACCCGATCTGATATTGGTCTACGAGGATCAAGCGACTTACACGTTAATGCAATGCCATCATCCGCTAATCTCTACAGTCCCCATTGTATTTGGCGGCGTAAATTTCCCCAATAAGGCACTATTAGCGCAATATTCGAATGTTTCCGGATTCTGGGACGAGCCCGACTACGTCACGAACATCCGCTTGATAGAACATCTGTTGGGCAAGTCTACGATTTATATGTTGCACGATAGTACGTATATAGATAGGCACATTAAGGCTACGTTACATGAGCAATGTGCTCAAGCAGACATTCGGGTCGATAATAATCGCATCATGTATATACCGGTAGAGATCGCTACTTTGGACAGGGTCAATCAAAGCTTAAAACGACCGGATAGTACGACCGTCAACGTCGTGCCCGTACAAGGAGACAAGCTATCAGCTGTTTCTTGGTACATGAGTAAACACGTCCCTTACATCTACTATCTACAGGCCAAACGGGATTACCGGGTATTGAACACCAGCCGTTTTTCCAGTAAACCCTCTTTTACGGCGATCAACGAGGATCTAGGATATTCGAATAAACTTGTAGGTGGCTATATCACCTCCTTGGAAACCCAAATAGAAGAATCTACCGATAGAGCCGCGGAAATATTAAAAGGCTCCACTAGCGAATCATTCCCACAGATAACAAAGAGCAAGAAGAATTATGTATTTGATTTCAATGAAGTCAAATATTGGAATATCGATAAAAGGCTTCTTCCGAAGGATGCTATACTTTTGAACTTTCCTTTTAAGGACCAATATCCAAGATTATTCTGGAGCTTGATAATCCTAGTCAGCACGATGTGCTGCTTTGTCTTCGGTAGCTTCATCATCATGTATACCCAAGAATCCAAGGCAAAACGACAAGCGCAAAAAGCCCTATTACATGAAAAGGAATCATTAGCGGAAGCCTTGGAGAAAGCCAATGAGTCCGACCGGATGAAATCCGTATTCTTGGCTAATATGAGTCATGAGATACGTACCCCGCTAAATGCGATCATCGGCTTTTCAAGCCTAATCGCCGAACTGGATCTGACAGCGGAAGAGAAGGAGCAATACGCTAATATCATCACGACCAATAACGAGTTATTACTAAAGTTAGTCAATGACATATTGGATTTGGCAAGGATTGAATCCGGAGGTATCGTCTTTCATAAAGAATCCTGCAATTTAACGGATTTAGTGAAAACCCTTTATAAACAACATCTTTCCGATGTCCCCGAAGGTATCGAATTCAAGGAGAAATGCCCCGATACGCCGATCTGCTTATATTCGGATAAGGAGCGACTTTACCAAGCGCTCGAGAACATACTGAAAAATGCTATAAAATTTACTTCCGCAGGCTTTATAGAGATCGGTTACGAGTATTCCACCAATGCACAAGACGTCCGACTTTATGTGCAGGATACAGGCATCGGGATCTCTCCCGAGGACCAAGAAGCGATATTCGAGCGTTTCAAGAAGCTGGATGATTTCGTGCAAGGGACAGGTCTTGGATTATCGATCTGCCAAGCTATCGTAAAACAATTAAACGGGCGTATCTTGCTCAAGTCCGAAAAGAATAAGGGGTGCCGCATCTCCTTGGTTTTCGAATTATAAACCAACCTCAGAAGCCAAGAAAAATAGACATTTGTCTCTTTGATATCCAATTACTTTTTATACATTTGTACCTATTATATTGAAGCTATACACATGGCGAACACTTCTTATCGTTATCTTTTTTTATTGTTGCTTCCATTATTTCTATTGGTCGCAAATTCTTGCGAACGCTCAACCACGGAAAAGCGTATCTTGATAGTCCAATCTTATGAGCCGGACTTTCAAGCCTATAAAGATATAGAAGAGGCTTTTAAAAAAGGATTCCAGAAGGAAGGCATTCCTGCTAGTATCTTCACGTTCTATCTTAATTGCGAAGCTTATCAATCGCTAGAAGAGAAACAAAGAATATATACGGAACTCAATACGTTATCTTTATGGAAGCCTGATATCATAATCGTAAACGATGATCAAGCGACCTATTCCTTATTGGCTTGCGAACATCCTTTATTAGATAGCGTACCTATCGTTTTTACCGGAGTCAACTACCCAAACATACCCTTAATTCAAAAGTATCCTAACGTATCCGGATTTTGGGATAAGCCGGACTATCGGAAAAACGTCGAACTTATCGAGCGAATCATGGGAAAATGCGTAATTGTACGTGTCTCTGATAGTACAGCTCTTGACAAAAAGATCCTGAAAGATATGGATGAGCAAATAAAAGGGCTATGCTCCAAGGCTAGACCCGATTACCTTAAATATCCCCAGTATTCATCCCCATCCGATAAAAAGAGATCCTCTTCTTTAGTGCGGTTCCCAAAAGTACCGTTCGATTCCCTCTATATACAAACCATTCAACCCCGCACCAGTTCCAACTTGATCTGGGGGTTAGGTACAAGTACTTACAACAAGGCCTACCTTGCTACCAAAAGAGATTATACCTCGATAGCCTTAGGTAGGTTCTGCTCATTTCCCTGCTTCTCGGCGATCAACGAATCCGTAGGATATGACGGAGACTTCATCGGAGGATATATGACCCCGGTAGAGAGCCAAACCCAAGAAGCCTTACGACGAGCTGCCAGCATACTCAAGGGCACACCGGCCAATAGCTTCCCACAAATAACGGAAAGCGCCAAAAACTATCTGTTCGATTACCCGACTTTAAATAAATGGGGTATCGATTGGAAAGAACTGCCTCAAAACAGCATCTTCTTGAATATGCCCTTTGTGGTTCGTTATCAAACATATATTATTCTATGCGGGATTCTTCTAACCCTATTTATCCTATGGACACTTTTCTATCAAAGAGTACAATACCGTCGCGAAGCCTCTCACAAGAAACAGGCTCAAGAAAGTTTACGGAAAGAGAAAGAATTCCTCTCGTTGGCTTTAGAGAGCGGTGATATTTTCGCATTCCGATACAGCAACGGCGTATTCGAGTTCGACCATGATTTCTATAAGTCGTTGGATATGCCGATAAAGCCGATCACCTCCACGCAATTCCAAGAGTCTATCCACCCTGAAGACCGGGAAGATTTCATCCAACATAAGCACCTGCTTGATACAGGATTCCCTTCCCGTAAGATCACCCGCCGCCGATATAATTTCAACGGCAAAGGGCATATATGGTGGGAATTCAGATATGCGCAAGCGAAGAATGGACAAGACTCCACCCGCAATAATGTCGGAGTAAACGGGCTCTGCTTAAATATCCAACAAAGTAAGGAAGTAGAGGAAGATCTTATCAAAGCCCGTATAAGGGCCGAGGAAGCGGACCAAATGAAATCAGCGTTCCTCGCCAATATGAGCCATGAGATACGTACCCCGCTTAACGCCATCGTTGGATTTTCGGAACTGCTAACAAGCGATATGGAAATAAGCCCGAACGAGAGGGATGAGTTCATGCAAGTTATCAGTAAGAACAGCGACCTCTTATTGAAATTGATCAATGACATTCTCGATCTATCCCGCATCGAGTCCGGTAAGATGTCGTTTACCCTCACGAATTGTGACTTAAACGAATTACTATCCCATATCTACCGCACCCATCAATTGTTGATGCCCCAAGGCGTAGCGCTTAAAATACAACTGCCGGTCCTCCCGGCCATTATCCAAGCGGACCTACATCGATTAACCCAAGTGATTACCAACCTCATAAACAACGCCGCAAAATTCACGACGCAAGGATACATCTTGATTAAATACGATTATACGCAAGATAAACGTTGGATCCAGATCTCCGTGACCGATACGGGCAAAGGCATTCCCGCAGATAAGCAAGCCCAAGTATTCGAACGGTTCAACAAACTGGACGAGTTTGCGCAAGGGACAGGCCTCGGACTGGCGATCTGCCAAATTATCATCGAGCACTTCGGAGGATATATCACCCTAGAATCCAAAGAAGGGGAAGGTAGCACATTCATCGTGACTCTTCCCTACACTCCCGGATTATCGGTATAAGATTATTTTTTCTTGAAACGCAAGAACGGCAATACAATAAATAAAGGTATGCAACAGATCATTACCCAGATAAAGAAATGTTGGTAACCGATCTGCTCCTGTATCCATCCCGATGCCATTCCCGGTAGCATCATACCTAACGCCATGAAACCGGTACTGATCGCATAATGCGAAGTCTTATATTCCCCCTCGGCGAAAAGCATCAGATACATCGTATAAGCCGTAAAGCCAAACCCGTAGCCGAATTGCTCGACAGCGACACAAGCGTTTACGACAACAATACTCTCCGGCATCGTATAGGCCATATACAAATAGACCAGATTCGGCAAGGAGATAGCCAATGCCATAGGCCATAACCAAGTCTTCAAGCCACTCCGGGATATAGCCAGGCCTCCTAAAACCCCTCCGAGCAATAAGGAGATCACTCCCACCGTACCATAAGCGAACCCGACCTCACCGGTACTGAGCGCCAGCCCGCCAACTTCCCGCCCATCCAGCAGGAAAGGAGAAGCCAACTTTACCAATTGGGATTCCCCCAAACGATACGTCAGCATAAAAAGCAAAGCCGGGACAATCCCTTTCTTGTTGAAAAAACTCACGAAAGTATTGCCAAACTCCACCAAGATGGTATGAGGGGTGATATTCGTACGTTGCGCGTCACTCGCCGGACGGGGTAAGATATACTTATGCCACAAGGCCAAGGCGATAAAGGTACCGGCCAATACGAAAAACACCAGGCTCCAAGCAAAGGAAATCCGCCCGGTACTCTCCTCCAAAAGTCCCGCCAGCATAACCAGCAGACCTTGTCCGGTTAGCATCGCCACCCTGTAGAACGTATTTCGGATACCGATGAAGAACGCCTGTTGCTCCTCCGTCAAGCCCAGCATATAGAACCCATCTGCGGCGATATCGTGCGTAGCGGAACTAAACGCCATCAACCAAAAGAAAGCCAAGGTAAACCGCAGAAAGAAATCCCCGGGAAGGACGAACGCCACACCTGCCATTCCCCCGCCAATCAATAGCTGCATGCTATAAATCCACCAACGCTTCGTTTTAATCAAGTCTACGAACGGGCTCCAGATGGGCTTGATCACCCAAGGAAAATAAAGCCAACTGGTAAATAAGGCGATATCCGTATTTGAGACGCCCAGACGTTTATACATGATCACAGAAAGCGTCATGACTACCACATAGGGCAAGCCTTCGGCAAAATAAAGAGACGGGATCCAAGCCCAAGGATTACGTTTTTCCATAATAAGAAGGAATTAAACGATTAGAAGTCAATACCAAATCCATCCGCATCCTTCCACGCCGGGAACTTAGCCCGGAACTCATCCAGCTCGCTCTTCTTCAAAGTACATGTCCGGGTGATTTCCTCTCGTTTTCCGGCATCAGCCAATTTCTTTCCTTTTGCGTTATAAATCATGGAATCCCCTCTGAAAAGAAAACCTTTCCCATCTACCCCCACACGGTTCACGCCACAGACATAAGCCATGTTCTCAATGGCACGGGCATGCAGCAATGCCTTCCACGCCTTCTTCCGGGCCTCGGGCCAATTGGCTACATAAATCAAAAGATCATATTCGTTATTCACGTTGCGACTCCAAACCGGGAAACGTAGGTCATAACAAACCTGCAAACAAATATTCCAGCCTTTATAGGGCACGATCAGCCGTTTGTCGCCCGCCGAGAAATGCTTGTCCTCCCCTGCCATACGGAACAAATGACGTTTATCGTAATAATACTCCTTCCCTTCCGGAGTGATGAAAAAAGCCCGGTTGTAGAACTTTCCGTTATCTTTCGCGATAAAACTCCCGGCCACGGCCAGTTTATATTTCTTAGCCCATTCCTTTATAGTCGGTACGGTCTGGCCCTCCATCGTATCGGCTTGTTTCTCCACGTCCATGGAAAATCCCGTGGTAAACGTCTCCGGCAATACGGCTAAATCGGTTCTTCCACTAACACGGCGCAACAGTTCGCCGTAATAACCCAAGTTCTCTTCACGGTCTTCCCAAATGATATGGGATTGTATCATGCTGATACGTAAGTCTTCAGTCATAGAATAAAGATATTAAGGTAATAAAAAGACATATTGTGACAAGGAAACAGTTTCATGGTGAAGAAACAGTAGTTTCTTCATAGCAAAACTTTTGTTTCTCCTAGGGAAAACTTTTGTTTTCCTATAGTAAAACTCTTATTTCTTCACCATAAAACTCCTATACCTGTACGAAATTCTCAGGATGGCAAGCGGTAACTCCCCGATACATCTCACGTATCGTATGGATATCTTTATCCACATCACCTGTCGGATAAAAAACACCTTTCGTACCCACCTCTTTCTTTCCATAATCAAAATAAGCCACCACGATCGGCACGTTCGCTTTCAAAGCGATAAAATAGAATCCTTTTTTCCATTCCTTGGCCCGCTTCCGGGTACCTTCCGGTGTGACGGCCAATTGAAACCGCTCACTGGTCTTGAAACGTTCCACCATCTGATCGGTCACCGACGTACGTTTACCACGATCCACCGGAACACCTCCCAGCCAGTTAAACAGCAAATTAAAAGGGAAAAAGAACCACTCTTTCTTAATAAGGAAACCGGCGTTACACCCGATCGAGGTATAAAAAAGTTTCCCTACGATAAAATCCAAGTTACTGGTATGCGGAGCCACACATACGATACATTTCGGCAAATCCACGCCATCCACCGGGCCCAGCTTCCACCCCGCCATACGGAGTATCGCCTTACTAATTGCCTTCTTCATGCCTATTTGTCCTTGCTCAACTCTCCTATCTCGTCGGCGATAGCGTTAACCTCGTTTTGCAAGTCCTCTCTTAATTTGCGATAATAATTCCGTACGAGAGCCTTGTTATCCTTGCCGTCGGGGTGTCCGGCACGAACGATATAACTATCTTGCATATCTAGGATACGAGCCATCAAAGCATCCGCTTTCTCTTGATTTACTCCGGGTATATACAATTTGCAAACCAGCGCTTCCGTGAACAATTCACCAGCCACGTAGCTGATCTCTTTCTTTAAAAATCTTCTTTTAGCCATAATTATTTCATATTTAATTATCCACAAATATAGAACATATGTTATTAAATACCGAGGAAAGGCCAAGAAAAAACATAAAATGAATTATCTTTGCAGCGGTGAAATCATTGATTATAAACAAATCAAATATGAACGAAATGATAAAGACGCCAGAGTTTCTCTTTGAAAGCAGCTGGGAAGTCTGTAATAAAGTGGGAGGTATTTATACCGTACTATCGACTAAAGCTCATACGCTTCAACAAATTTTTAACGACAAAGTAATATTCATCGGTCCGGATGTGTGGGCAAACACAACCGCTCCCGATTTTACGGAAGACGCATCTTTGTTTGAGGATTGGAGAAAGCACGCCGAGGCAGTAGATCACTTGAAAGTTAAGGTTGGTCGCTGGAACGTACCGGGTACCCCCCCTGTTATACTGGTAGATTTCAAGTCCTACTTCAGTGAACGAGACGCCTTTTTCTATTCTATGTGGGAAAATTTCCGAGTTGACTCCATCCACGCCTACGGCGATTACGATGAGTCTTGTATCTTCGCGTATGCGGTCGGTAAGGTAATAGAGAGTTTCTATCACTTCTACAAACTGGAAAACAAGAAAGTCGCCGCCCTATTCAATGAATGGATGTTGGCGATGGGAGCGCTTTACATTCAAAAGCAAATCCCTGCCATAGCGACACTTTTCACGACGCATGCCACATCGATCGGACGCTCTATCGCCGGTAACAACAAAGCGTTATACGCTTATATGGACGGTTACAACGGCGATCAGATGGCTAAGGAGCTAAACATGGAGGCCAAGCATTCCGTAGAGAAGCAGGCCGCCCATTACGTGGATTGCTTCACGACCGTAAGCGATATCACGGCCCGTGAATGTAAACAGTTATTGGATAAGGCACCGGATATCGTTACCCCGAACGGCTTTGAGCCCAACTTCGTACCCGAGGGTAAGGAATACGCTAAAAAGCGGAAGGAGGCACGTCGTACATTAATTAATGTAGCGGAGAAATTATTGGGCTGCTCCATCGACCCGAACGCTTTGCTGGTTTCCACCAGTGGCCGCTATGAATACAGAAATAAAGGTATCGATGTCTTCATCGAGGCGATGAACCGTGTACGTACGTCCGGACGCCTGCAGCGTGAGGTCGTCGCCTTTATCATGGTACCGGCTTGGGTACGTGCTGCCCGTGCGGATTTAAAAGAGGCGATCGAGCAGGACATAAAGACGACCTCTCCGCTTCAAATCCCTTTCATTACGCACTGGTTGCATAATATGCCAGAAGATAAGGTCTTGAATTATATCAACCACGCCGGCTTCACGAATGCAGCATCCGAAAAACTAAAAATCATATTCGTTCCTTGTTATTTGGACGGTAAAGGAGGTATTTTCAATAAGACCTATTATGATATGCTGATAGGGATGGACGCTACCGTATATCCTTCCTACTACGAGCCGTGGGGATATACCCCGCTGGAAAGTATCGCTTTCGGTATACCGACGATCACGACCAATCTGGCTGGTTTCGGTATGTGGGCGAAGAAAACGGTATCCGGAGATAACCTTAGCGAAGGCGTAGAGGTTATTAATCGTACGGATTTCAATTATTTTGAGGTAGCGGACGCTATCATGAACTCCATCCTGGCTCTCAGCCAAAAGGATGCTACGGACATCGAGGAAATCAAACAGCGTTGTTTCGATCTCGCTCGAAAAGCTGAATGGAGCAAGTTTATCGACTATTATCTGACCGCATTCGATATCGCCATAAAGCATGCCGAGGAAAGAAACAGCTAAATATTGCTCATAATTAATAAGATAATGCTATCTTTGCACTCGTTTTTAGACAAACACTTTAAACTTCACGATAATGAAAATTAAGGCGAATAACGCAAACAGTCCTATTTGGAAGGACGTCTACTCACATTCCAAGCTTCCACAACAGTTGGAACCACTTAATGAGATCGCTACGAATCTTTGGTGGGTATGGAATCATGAAGGCGCTAAACTATTTGGCAAGATCGACAAACAACTTTGGAAATCCACAGAAGGTAACCCTGTACAGCTATTGCAAAGCCTTTCACACAAACGTATGGAAGAGATCTTAGCAGATAAGGAGTTAATGGCTGAAATCCAAAAGGTATACGCTGATTTCAAAGCTTATATCAATGTAAAACCCGACAAGACACAACCGTCTGTAGCCTACTTCAGCATGGAGTACGGTTTGACCAATGTATTAAAGATTTACTCAGGTGGTCTGGGAGTATTAGCCGGTGACTACTTGAAAGAGGCCAGCGATAGTAATATCGATTTATGTGCCGTAGGTTTCTTGTATCGTTACGGATATTTCACACAGACTTTGTCTATGGACGGTCAGCAGATCGCCAATTACGAGCCGCAAAATTTCAACGCCCTGCCGTTGACTCAGGTATTGCAGTCGAACGGAGAGCCGATGGTATTGGAAGTTCCTTATCCGGGCAGAACCGTTTACGTTCATATCTGGAAAGTTAGCGTAGGTCGTATACCTTTGTACTTAATGGATACGGATATTCCTCAGAACAGCGAATGGGATCGTTCCATCACGCACCAATTATATGGTGGCGACTGGGAGAACCGTATGAAACAAGAGTATTTGTTGGGTATCGGTGGTATCATGATGCTGAACAAGTTAGGTATCAAGAAACAAATT
Organism: Parabacteroides sp. CAG:2; assembly: GCF_000436315.1. Lineage (NCBI taxonomy): Bacteria > Pseudomonadati > Bacteroidota > Bacteroidia > Bacteroidales > Tannerellaceae > Parabacteroides > Parabacteroides sp. CAG:2. The sequence continues at coordinate 29,840 of NZ_FR885319.1, forward strand.
TATCACTGCAACGAGGGACACGCCGCTTTGATCAACGCTCAGCGTTTGGTAGACTATATCCAGAACGACGGCCTTTCATTCAACCAAGCGTTGGAGGTAGTTCGTGCTTCCGCCCTCTATACGGTACACACTCCGGTTCCGGCAGGTCACGATTACTTTGACGAGGGTTTGTTCGGACGTTACATGGGTGAGTTCCCCGGCAAGTTAGGTATTAGCTGGCAAGATTTCATCGACATGGGACGTGAGAACCCAGGTTCTAACGAGAAATTCTCCATGAGCGTATTCGCCTTGAACACTTGCCAAGAGGCTAACGGCGTAAGCTGGTTGCACGGTAAGGTTTCTCAGCGCATGTTCGCCCCGGTTTGGAAAGGTTACTTCCCGGATGAACTGCACGTTGGTTATGTAACGAACGGTGTACATATGCCGACTTGGGCCGCTACCGAGGTGAAGAAATTCTATGCGGATAAATTAGGCACGAAGCTTTTCGAGGATCAATCAAATCGCAAATGTTGGGAAGGAATCCAGAATGTATCCGACGAGGAAATCTGGAATCTCCGTATGACCTTGAAGAATAAATTGATTGATTACATCCGTGTTCAATATAAAGATAGCTGGTTGAAGAACCAAGGTGATCCTTCCAAGGTGGTTTCTATCCTAGAGAAGATCAACCCGAATGCCTTGCTGATCGGTTTCGGTCGTCGTTTCGCTACTTACAAGCGTGCGCACTTGTTGTTCACGGACTTAGACCGTTTGGCTAAGATCGTTAACAATGAGAAATTCCCGATTCAGTTCGTATTCACCGGTAAGGCTCACCCAGCTGATGGTGGTGGTCAAGGTTTGATCAAACACATCGTAGAGATCTCTCGCCGTCCGGAGTTCTTAGGAAAGATCATCTTCTTGGAGAACTACGATATGCGTTTGGCCCGTCGTTTGATTTCTGGTGTAGACGTATGGTTGAACACGCCGACTCGTCCGTTAGAGGCTTCCGGTACTTCCGGTGAGAAAGCCGAGATGAACGGTGTATTGAACTTCTCCGTTCTTGACGGTTGGTGGTATGAGGGTTACGTAGAAGGCGCAGGTTGGGCATTGACCGACAAGCGTACTTATGAGAACCAGCAATACCAAGACCAATTGGATGCGGCTACGATCTACCATTGCTTGGAAACTGAGATCATCCCGACTTACTACGCTAAGAACAGCAAGGGTTACTCTCCGGACTGGATCCAATATATCAAGAACTCTATCGCCAAGATCGCTCCGGATTATACGATGAAACGTATGTTGGACGATTATGAGGATCGTTTCTATCACAAATTGGCTACTCGTTCCGCTCATATTTCCGCTAACAACTACGAGATCGCTAAGCAATTAGCTGCTTGGAAAGAGGAAGTTGCGCAACATTGGGATAGCTTCCAAGTGGAATCTTTCACTTGCGACCAAGATTTGACGGTGAATGGCCCGGTTGTAGGAAAAGAATACAACTTCAATTTGGTAATCGACCGTCATGAACTACAAGGTATGTTAGGTGCTGAAATGGTTGTCATGAAGGAAGATCCGGAGAAACACACGCTGTCACCAATCAATACCGCTCAGTTCGAGTTGATGAAGGAAGAAGGCTCCAAGTTATTCTTCAAGTTAACGACCACTCCTTCCGAGGCTGGTAACCATAAGATAGGCTTCCGTGTATATCCTGTAAACAAGGAGTTGCCTCACCGTATGGACTTCGCTTATGTACGCTGGATTCAGTTATAATCGGCAACAAGTAAAACAAATAATCAAGAAAGAGGATGCGTCATGCACCCTCTTTTTTTATGCCATACCCAGCTATGCTTTACAGCGACTAAAACCTATGGTTACGAGCCGTAATGCATAGGGTTTCATATAGTCCGTTGAATACCCATGAATTAAAAAAAGGAAGCCACACGACAGGCAGCTTCCTTTTTCAATAGGATACGAATATTTTCAAGCTTAGAAAGCGTAGTCCAAACTTAATCCGAACACCTTGTTGGTGCGGCTATACACATTCTGCCCAGGAAGTCCCGTGCCGCAGTAGTTGTCCATCTTCTTGGTATAATCGTGGTAAGTTGTCCACATATATCCCACGTTCAAAGCCATTTTTTCGCTCAACATCACTTTAGCACCAAAGCCCAGCGAATAAGAATCGCAGGAGAAACTAACATCACTTTGGAAATTATCAGACAAACCATAATCTGTAATTTGAGCGCCACCGCTAATGGTCAATCTCTTGACAACATCCCACTCTATACCAAACAGATACTCATTCGTACCTCTTTCCAGTTCCTTCTGCTTTCCACCGGCCATTCCCGCCTTCTTGTCATCGAAGAAGTGATACTCAACAGAAGCCTTCAACATGGGCAAAAACCGATAAGAAGCTGCCACCGAAAGCATGGAAGGAATATCGTTCGGCGTATTTACACCATGCTTATAAGGGCCAACCAAATCTTCCGCACTGTCGGGATAATCCAACTTCTTGGTATTGTTTTCGATGTTCAAGTTCGTCTTAAACTCATATTTAGCTCCGAAATTGAATTTACCATATTTGACATCAACACCCAAAACCGGTGTCAACCCCCAACCTGTCTGATCGCAATCCAAAGCCAGGTTCATTAAATCCGCTCCACCAAAATTCTGTTTTAATTTTGCATCCAGATACCCGTCATAGTTTCCTGAGAAATAGTTCATCCGGCCTCCGGCAAAAGCAGAAAGCCAATCCGTGATCTTGTATGATAGGCCAAGTTGTAGGGAATAAATATACTGTTTTCCGTCCATCGCACTGTTAATAGTATACATATCCGGCGTGACGATGGGACTTTGACCGCCAGTCTTTATATATTTCGCTACACTTTCCTTGAAGATACCGGCCATAGCAGCCGATTCGAACATTGGCAGGCCATCGTCAAACGAAGCCTTACCACCTCCACCCGTAATGGCAAAGAAACCGGAGATCGTCCAATCACCTTTTTTGTAAGCCGCAAAAACACTCGGAATCACAGGAGCGGCTGCCTTTCCTTTGTAATACTTTTTATAGGGAACGTCGCTCACTGTCGGCACCTTATTCACTGGGTCGAAACCATTGTATGTACTGAAAGAGACATCGATATCCCGGGTCTGGAAAGCACTTTGGATACTCACACCAACGCGGAAACCGTCTGTCGGCAAAAAAGAAAGACCCGCCGGGTTTGACAAAGCGCCGTCTATATCAATTGCAGCACCTCGCGAAAGTGACCTTAAAAAGGCTGCATGCTGATTCGTATTCGTCAAATATCCTCCAGCGAAAGAAACCAAAGGCATCATCATCAATGCCGCACCTAATACTACTTTTTTCTTCATGTTTTACTTTTCTTGATTACAAAACGGTCGCAAAGATAAATACTTTTTTCAAACACTGCACACTTTTAATAAAAATGTGCCGCACAAAACAGCAAATACTGTGCAAACACATAAGACTAATTAACAATAGAAGAGCCGCAAAGGTAGTAACGTGAAATCAGGTATTAGTTATAATCAAAAAGAATCATCCTAATCAGAAAAGGATATATACAGCAAGTACTAAAGAAGATATACTTACTTTACCCAAAAAGATATACTACAAGTGCCAAGTAAGTATAACTTCTATTTTTCCGAAATAAATCGTATATTTGTCTCTATAACTTAATTCTTTAAACCGTATAGATAAAATGAAAAGACTAGCATTACTCGCAGCTCTCTTACTGCCGCTATCCATGGTTTTCGCCCAACAGAACGTAGGATTCAAGACCGATAAGGTAGAACCTCTCGTGATCAACCCAGACAATAGCGTTACTTTCTATGTAGAAGCCCCAAAGGCGAAGTCCGTCTCCGTAAAAGGAGACTGGGAAGCCAACGAGGGCAATGGCCAGATGACGAAAGGGAAAAACGGTACATGGAGCTATACGACTCCCCCACTGCCATCCGAAATGTACACCTATCGTTTAAACATAGATGGTATTTACAACATCGCCCCAAACAACCCATTCTCTTGCCGTGACGTAGGCACCTTGTTCAGCCTGTTCTATATCAACGGGGGAAATGGGGATTATTATCAAGTACGTGACGTGCCCCATGGCGATGTAACGACCACGTGGTATCACTCGGATATCCTCGGGAGCGAACGTAGGCTTAGCGTTTATACACCTCCTTTTTACGATAAGAACATCCAGTCTTATCCCGTTCTGTACCTGTTACATGGCAGTGGCGGCGACGAGAACGCTTGGCTGGAGCTTGGCCGTACCGCCCGTATCATGGATAACTTGATTGCCGAAGGCAAGATACAGCCAATGCTTGTCGTTATGCCAAACGGCAATCCCAGTAAACAGGCCGCTCCCGGCGAAACGCCCGATAACCTGAATTACAAGCCGGCCATGAGCAACAGCTTCCCCGGTTATAAGGATGGCTCGTACGAGAAGAGTTTCACCGAGATCATTCATTTCATCGATAACCGTTACCGTACGATCCCGGATAAGCGACACCGAGCCATAGCCGGACTTTCGATGGGTGGTTTCCATACATTATATATATCATTGAATTATCCGGACTATTTTAACTATATAGGACTTTTCTCCGCTGGGCTCAGCGCAAATGGTGTAGACCCCAATAGCCCGATGTACACGAACCTCGACGAGAAGTTAGGAAACCTCAAGAGATCCGGTTATCAATTGTTCTGGATCGGTATAGGAAAGGACGATTTCCTGTACGACGCAAACCAGCAATTCCGCCAGCGAATGGATAGCCTAGGTATGAAATACCAGTACGTAGAATCCACCCGAGGGCATATCTGGGCCAATTGGCGGGCTTATCTCCTCCAATTCGCTCCTATGCTTTTCAAATAAAAGACATGAGCAGATGAATCTTAATATACCGCAATACGACTTCTATAAACACAAATACGGCGATGAGCTACTTATCGACGTCGTTCCCTTGAACACGATCAAGAAGTATCTCAAGGAACAACCCGTACATATATTGACGTATTACGATATAACATTGATCACTAGTGGGGAGGGAGAATTTCTTATCGATCATCAAGCGAACCGGGTAAAGCCTCAAGATATCATCTTTACCCGGCCCGGCGAAATACGTAAATGGGACGATAAAACGATACAAGACGGCTTCGCTCTTATCTTTGAGGAAGAGTTCCTGCTCTCTTTTTTCAATGATCCGGCATTTCTCCGGAACCTCTCTTATTTCCATACGGAAAGACGGTCTTCCAAGCTCAGTCTCGACAAGAAAGCCTATGGCCGCATCTCCGAGTTGATCTCGGAGATCGATAAAGAGATCAAGGACTATCAGTCGAAAGACAAACACTTGCTCCGGGCCTTGTTGTACGAGACATTAATGTTGCTCAACAGGCTATACGCTAGCTCGAACGCTTTACCTCCAGACACAAACGCCCGATCTAAAAGCATCTATGTAGACCGATTTATCGAGTTAGTAAACCATTCCTTCAAGCAAGATCATTCCATCCGGAGCTATGCCGATCGGCTTTGCATCACCCCGAACTATCTGAATGAGATCGTGAAAAACGCTACGGGTATCAGCGCAAAACAATATATCTTAAATAAAATACTGATCGAGAGTAAACGGCTATTGACTTATACAGACTTGCCTATATCCGCCATAACGGAAGCTCTAGGTTACGAGGATCCATCCTATTTCATCCGTCTATTTCGTTCCCAAACAAACATGACCCCGCTAAACTATCGCAGGAATACAAAACCGTAAAAAGTACTATTTCCTCCTTTATACGTATTATACGAACTCCATTCGGTATGTCTAATTTTGCCTCTATCAATAAATAAAGCATCATGAGACAATACAAATCATGGATAGCGGCTCTCATATTAGGAAGCACGTTATCCACTAACGCACAACAAAAGAATATGGAGAACAAAACATTAAACGAGAACATCCCGGAGATGATCATCTCCCTTGAAAAAGAGGCCCTAGCCTCGACCGACCCGATGGCATTCGTAGAGCTTTCAGACACCGACGTGATTTACTTCGATCCTTCCCTAGAGACGAAAATAGAGGGATTGGAACAACTGCGCACTTATTATAAAGGTATGCAACTTCCTCCGGCGGATCATTTCGACATGATCCGCCCGATCGTACAAGTCACGCAAAACATAGCGGTTCTCACGTTCAACCTTGATTGCTACTTATCCGACAAGGTAATAAAATGGAACTGCACCGAGGTTTACAGACGCAACCCCGACAACCAATGGAAGATCATACAAACCCACTGGTCTTACGTGAAACCGATAGATTAAGGTTAAAACATTTGCCGCTTTCTGAACCAAAACGGTTCGCAAAATGTATTATATAGACTATTCACTAAACACAAATTATATGATACGGAATTTACTGAAAGCGGCAAATGCGCTTACATTTAGCACGATGTTCCTGTTACTCCTCGCCGGATGCAACAAGAACACGATTATTTTTGAGGATGGAACAACCCCAAACGGCTCTTCGGGAAACGAGGACCCGGGAAACAGTACGTTGGTGACTTTCAACGCCTCCGTGGAGGGCCGGAACCTATTACGTTCCATGTCTCCCATGAATAAAGGGATACAAAGCAGGGTTTATGTCTTCGACAGCAACGCCGGAACCAAGGGAAGCCCCGAGGCGTCAGGTCTTTACATAACCTCATCTCCCGGGGTGTTAACAGGAAGTGACGGATATAAAATGTTTCTCTCCAATGGCACTTATAATTTCTACGCCGTATCCGACAATTTCTCCACGATTCCCCCGACATTCACGAGTGGCGTATCCGAACCCCTCTTCAACGGTATCGATTATCTTTGGTGGAGCGCCATACAACAGGATGTAAATAGCTCCCAAATCAATATACCGATTGTTTATGGGCATGTGGCTACCCAAGTCGTAGTAGAATTAACCGGCGGTGAAGGCATCACGATCAACCAACTGGTCTCCGCCATGATCACTCCTCCTGTGGTTGGGGCTACCATGGATCTGGGCACAGGTGTCATCACTCCTGCTACCGCCTTCGGAAAAGCGGATAAGATGGGCATAAACGGATTAACCGCCCAATATATCATGTTGCCGATAAGACATACGGCTCCTATGACTCTCACGCTGGAAATATCCGCCGACAATGAAAACAGTACCCGCACCTATACCACCCAGATCCCTCTTCCGGATGGCGAGTTGAAAGCGGGAAACTCTTATTTATTTAAAGCGGTAATCAACGGTAATTCGGTCACTTTGGCCAGTGTCAACGTAAAAGACTGGACAGATGTGGACGAGACAGGAAAGCCCCTTTATCCGACCCAGAATTAAAGTCCGGTTCCTATTTTCCGTATCAATGAATATTGGTACGGAAAATATGCCTATATTTACCCCGTCACCTCTAAAAACAATACGAATATGATTGAGATTCCCGAATCCGCCACCATTGGCAAACAGGCTAGCGAAACGCTAAAGGGTAAACGGATAGCGCATGTTATCGAGTCGAACAGTCCTCACCGTTTCACGTTCTATAATGGCGATCCGGCGGGATACTCCAATAGGCTGGTAGGACGAACGGTCCTAGGCGCCCAAGGCTATGGCGCATTCGTGGACATCCTTATGGACGCGGATACCCACCTCTTAATCGGAGACGGAACCAATATGCGTTATTATACCTCCGCGGAAAAGGCCCCGAAGAAATATCAGCTTATGATCGTATTCGAGGACGATTCGTTCCTAGCTTTCACGGTTTCGATGTATGGTTCCATCTACGCTTTCAAAGGCGAGTTTGACAATCCCTATTACCAAGGTAGCATCCATAAGCTATGTCCGTTGGACGAGAGATTCGATAAAGCCTATTTTATCAGTCTCATCCGGAATTTCAAGAAAGATATATCCGCGAAGGCGTTACTCGCCACCGAGCAACGTATTCCGGGCCTAGGCAACGGAGTCTGCCAAGATATCTTGTTCAATGCCCGGATCTCCCCGAAACGAAAAATATCGACTTTATCAGAAGAGGATATAGACCGCCTCTTCAACACCGTGAAATCCACACTGGAAGAGATGACTTGCCGAGGAGGCCGGGATACGGAGAAGGATCTATACGGCGCCTTAGGCAATTACCGCACGATCCTATCGAAGAACACCTACCATGACCCTTGCCCCATCTGCGGCGAACGGATACAGAAAGAGGCTTACCTCGGAGGCAGCATTTACTATTGCCCGCATTGCCAGCGAGAAAGATAAGTAATACGCTCAAATTGACAATATGACAATATGTAATCTGAAGCCCCGGAGAATCGTTTTTTCCGGGCAAAGGTACATACTGTTACCAAATACGAGAAAAAATATCAGCAATCAATTGTATTATAGCACTTTGCTTAAATATACACTTTCATTCTAGCGAGATTAATTCATCCTATCTCATATTTATGCAGGAGAAAGGCGCTTTTCATACGGATGCGTCGCCCATTTCTATAGGTTGCGTACCCAATTCCTACCGTATGTATCGCCTAACACATACGGTAGCGTTGCCTAACACTGGCTTTCGCGTTACCTAATCCCATTACTTTCGTCTCCCAACAGAGATATTCATCAAAAAAAACAGGGTAAAATGGATAATTTGACCATAAAGCACTCCCTATTTCTTCTATTCGCAAAAAGGTCCTGTCATCATAATCCCAGATTTTCAATCAAAACGTCAAGGTTATCGCATTTTCGCTTACAATATCATTCTCCACTAATATCGCATAAGCCTAAAATATTGCCTAACCGGAAGTCCCCTTTTTTCTATATTCTTGTGGCGTTACTCCTTTCAATTTTTTAAAAATCCGATTAAAGTGTGGAACATCATTGAATCCTACTGCAAAACAGATTTCCGACACCTGCTTTTGCGAGTGTTTCAGAAGTTCGCAAGCAGTATTTAAGCGGTACTCTGTAACAAATCGCGAGAATGTCATTCCCTTGCATCGCTTGAAATAGGAACAAAACGCAGAACGGTTCATACCAACCTCGGCAGAAATATCATCTAATGAAATAGGATGAATATAATGCCCCATCACATACGTACAAATTTGCTGTATACGCCTCACATCCCGCTCTACATTCATAGGCTTGCCTGCAAAAGTATGGTCGGATGAAGTGAATAGAACCGGTAGCAAGCGGAACATTTCACACAATCGCCCCAATTCGTCCATATCGTTCATACGCAATAATATTTTGCGTATGATACGAGAGCTTTCCAAACCAAGCTTTAATGCGTTAACAGGAAAAGTTAGCCCTGCTAAACGATTGCGTAATTCGGGAAATACCTCCATGCATCTCACGACGAAAGAGTGACTGAAAGCAACCATCAAGTAATGAACGCACCCGTCACTGTCTGCCGATAAAGGGGTATATTCCCAATAATGATGCATGGATGGCGGTATCAATGCCACATCACCAGCCGAAAAAGACTGTAACGTATCGCCTGCCATTCGGGTTCCGTATCCATGTAACACATAATATAACTCCCATGCATCGTGCTGATGCAATTTGGCTTCTACATGAGTTTCTATTCGTTGATCTATAAAAAAGAATGAATGGTTCTCTACTTCGGGCAATTCGTAAGGAGTGATCATCTCTTCCATAAGGTAGTCGTATATAAAATGGTTCGATACAAATATACGACAATTACATAAAACAATACAACAAATATGCGACAATAAAGCAATATAACTTTGCCGCTGAAAACAACAAGTATAACTATTAAATGTATTGTTATGGATTTCTATCAAGTATTAGAGAAAAGAAGAACCATCCGGGACTTTTCCAATAAGGAGGTAACGGACGAAGTGCTGGAAAAAGTATTATCGGCAGCCTTTAAATCTCCGACCAACGACCATCTGCGACAGTTCGAGTTCATTGTCGTGAGAGGGCAGGAAAACATTGCCCGACTTATATCACCTGTAGCGGAAAACACCAAAACCATTCAACAAACCCAACTTAAAGCCGCCGAGAACGTAATGGACAAAGACGGATATGCTATGTTTGTCGATGCGCTTCCCAAGCAACAACGTATGCTAATCCAAAGCAACTGCCTTATCCTACCGTTTTTCAGGCAAAAGGACTATCCCTTATGCAAGCCCGCAGACCAAAGTTCCTTGAACTATTTCGCTTCGGCTTGGGCAGCCGTAGAAAACATATTGTTAGTCGCAACAGCGGAAGGGCTGGCATGCGCTTTCCGTATTCCCATTGGCAATGAACCGGAGTACGTGAAACACCTCGTCAATGCTCCCGCTGAATATGAGTTCACTTGTTTTCTCGCCATCGGTTATGCGGCCGAGGATGCACATATATGTAAGCAGAAAGATATTCGAGTGAAAGAGAGAATTCACAAAAATATATGGTAAGCCCAAATACGAAAGGCCATATCTTGATAAGTGATGAAAAAAGAAAAAGCCCTGTAATCTTTAAATTACAGAGCTTTACTTTATTTTACTTTCTTTGAAAGCGGTCCGGACGGAAGATGAACCTTAATTCTATTCCTCACGTACTCAATATCTTAGCAAGC
>NZ_FR885320.1:0-39169 GCF_000436315.1 Parabacteroides sp. CAG:2
GCTTGGCCCTTGAGGTGTTGAGATCCTACGGTTCGCTCCGTGCGGAGACGGACGTGATGCGTTGTAAGGTCTACTCGTCACTCCTACCTGCCTACAAGCTGTTGGGCGAGGAGGATGAGTTCGTGCGTTTGCTCGCCACGATGCGCAGTATGCTCCCGGCGGTAAAGGCGGCGCAATCCCGTGCCTTGCTGCTTGTGACGCTCTACGGTTGCACGGACAGCAGTCTCTACCGGCAGATGGCGCACGAGGTTGTGGACCCGTGGTGGTGTGAGTCCTCGCCCAAGAAAAGCAAACAGACTTTAATCCGTCGCTTGGACGATTACGATCGATGGCTGAGACATGATGAACAATGAATAATGAATAATTCAAAAATCATAAATCAAAAATCAATGTCTTCCCTTCCTTCCGGCGTTCGTTTGGTGCGGTTGCTGAACGAGCATTTAAATGATATCATGAGCCGCGAGCGTGCGAACCAAAACTCGATTCACCTGTATTGCACGGGGCCTTACTGGGTGGCATTTGAGTGCTCGGCCTATCAGTTGCGCCATGTATTCCCGGACAGCGAGATTACGCCAATGCGTTTGCTCGGCTACCCGTTCCCGGTGGTGATGGTGTCCGTTACGGATCGTTCGCTCCGCTCGTATGCCCGCAAGCACATCTTGCGAAGAGACGACATAGATTACAAATTATTAACAGCATCCCAACTCTCCCATGAGGACTACCAAGCGTGGCATGCCGGCGAGGTGAAGGGGTTGCCTTCATTAAGTGAGATCGTATGAGTGAGGTGCAAATTCTATTATTGTTATTACTGTCCGGATATCTGATCTCCGTGTCTTTGGGCATGGTGATCATCCCGAGGATCTTGGTGATCTCCCACAAGAAAAGACTGTATGATGTCCCGGATTCTCGAAAGGTACACACGACCCCGGTTCCCCGCTTGGGTGGCCTGTCGTTTTTTCCCGTGGTCTTGATGTCGTTTGCCTTGGTGATAGGCTTTCGCCTTTATCTGTGGCCCTCGGATCTGTCTAGCTTCTCGATCGAGATGCTCCATGAGTATCTTTTCTTGTTCGTGGGCATGACACTTCTTTATCTGGTGGGTGTCTGCGATGACTTGGTCGGGGTGGGTTACCGCTACAAGTTCATCGTACAAGTCGTGTCGGCCCTCCTGCTGGTGTTGTCCGGCAATTGGCTCGATACGCTGGGAGGCCTATTCGGGATCTATTCGGTCCCGGCCTTGCTGGGTGTGCCAGTCACGGTTTTCGCCGTGGTTTATGTGACAAACGCTATCAACCTGATTGACGGGATCGATGGTCTGGCCTCCGGTTTGTGCTGTATCGCCTTATCGGTCTTGAGCGTGTTCTTTTTCATTCAAGATCAATGTGTTTATGCCTTGCTCGCTATCTGTACGCTGGGAATCCTCATGCCTTTCTGGTGCTACAATGTCTTTGGCAATGCCAACTGCGGGCATAAGCTCTTCATGGGCGATGCTGGGAGTTTGACGTTGGGCTACGTGATCAGTTTCCTGATCATTCATTTATGCGTATCGAATAGTACCTCTACGGAGCGTTCGAATCCTTATTTGGTGATTGCCTTTTCCACGGTCTTGGTACCGTTGCTGGACGTGGTACGTGTGGTGCTGCGCCGCCTTCGTGAGCACAAGAACCCGTTCTTGCCGGACAAGAACCATTTCCATCATAAGTTGTTGCGCACGGGTATGCGGGTGCGGATGGTGATGGTGACGATCATTTGCGTGTCCGTTTTCTTTATCGCATTGAATATTGTATTGGCTAATCATTTGAATGTCAATTGTATATTATTTTTAAACCTGTCTCTATGGACGGTTCTTCACTTGGTGATCGATTGGCTGATCGCCCGGAATCGGCAGAAGAGGGAATCGGCATTCGACAAGAGGTTCTAGACAAGGAAAGCCGGGAAGGGCAATTCCGTCCTTCCTATAAATCAAAATACCATGAAGAAAGTATTGAAAGGCTGGCTCATCGATAATGCGGTGACCACCGACAACAAGACGGACAAGATCTTGTTACTGGCCTCGGCCGGAAGTTTAACTTTGGATGACGTGTTGGAGGAGATGTACAAGCAAGACACCGGTCTACGCCCGGAGACGATGCGTCACTCTGTGACCCTCTACCATCGGATAGTAATGGACTTGATCTTAAACGGCTATAGCGTGAACACGGGTCTGTTCCGTGCCGTCCCCCAGTTGAAAGGCGTGGTTGAGGGCGGCGCTTGGAACAAGGAGAATAATTCCATCTACGTCTCTTTCACGCAAGACAAGGCTCTGCGCGAGGCGATCGCCAAGACCGTGGTGGAGATCCTCGGCGAGAAGTCTAACATCATGTACATCCTGGAGACCGAGGATCGTAAGACGGGCTTGAAAGACGGCAGCGCCACTGCGGGTCACAACTTCTTCGTCCGTGGGGCGATGTTGAAAGTGGTTGGCGACCACGAGTCGGTAGGTGTTACGCTGACCGACTCCAAAGGTGCCACCACGAAACTGACGGACGACCAGATCACCATCAACAACCCTTCTTCGCTCACGTTGCTCCTGCCGGCTGATTTGGCGGAAGGTGAGTACACGCTGACTGTGACGACGCAGTATGGTAGTGCGGGTCACATACTGAAAACGCCTCGTAGCGTAAGTACGCAAATTTGGGTGGGCGGAAAGCCTGCTGATGGCGGTGGCGATAGCGAGAGCCCGGATGAGATCTGACATATTTGGTAAATCGCTATTACCAGTACAGGTAAATCACTATTACCTGTACTGGTAAACCTCCTTTACCTGATAAGGTAACAAAGATTTCTCGGTTGAGTATGCTTTGGAAATAGCTTGTACATTGGTGAGATCACGGTGTGATCTGATAATGGGTGTAGGAATTATGTGAATAAAGTTCCTAATAACATTACATTGGACACAGATAATGTTAAAATCAAAATTGATTGTTAATATGACTAGGTTTAGGGTACTGCAAAGAGCCTCCCCTAGAGTGTACGCCTTGTATTGAGTTTGCATAATATTTAAATGATTTATTAATAGAGAGATGAGAGAACGTATTGTTGCCTTCGACTATTTAAGGGCTCTTGCTATTACCGGTATATTGCTATGCCATTTTTGTCATAATTATAATTCAATTTCATTTTTAGGACATTATTTCGGAGGTGTCTTTGTAACATTGTTTATCGCAATGTCTGGTATGCTATTTGGTATTGTATGGAATAATAATAGCCGGATGGAATATGATATGTCTTTTCTGAAACAAAGATTTTTTAAACTTTCAGTTACATATTATCCATTTCTGATTTTAATGTTTGCATTCCTTTATTTTGTGGATGATTATCATTTCAATGTAAAAAATCTGTTCCTAATAAATATGTTTCATTTTTGTTTTTTATTAGTTTTGAGATATATTTGATGTTTGAGCTTGTTAGTGAAGGACGTTATTCCTTAATGCGTATTATAGATAATCCTTTTTTTGCTTTTGTAGTGTATGTGATTTCTAGTGTATTATTGGGTTGTATATTGCATTTTATTGTAAAATACATAAAAAATATGTGCTTTAATTGCTCTTAAGTCATGAAATATTATTCTCTGCATTGTCTGGTGTGTCTTAATAAAGTGTGTGCTTTGGATTGTTCGATTACGATTTTATGTCTGCAAATTCCGAAAACAATAAGCGAATAGCTAAGAACACGTTGTTCCTCTACATGCGCATGCTTCTGATTATGGGGGTGACGCTGTACACCAGTCGGGTCGTGTTGAGGGTTTTGGGTGTAGAGGATTTCGGCATTTATAATGTGGTGGGAGGGGTAGTTTCCATCATGAGCTTTTTTATTTCTAGTTTATCTAATGTTACCCAACGATATATGAATATAGGTTTGGGAAAACAAGACTTAATGGAGACAGGATGTGCTTTTAGACAGAGCCTAACCCTCATGTGGCTGTTGTCCGTATTATTATTGCTGTTTGGTGAAACATTGGGACTTTGGTTTGTATACAATAAGTTAGTGATACCTCCAGAGAGGTTAGGTGCTGCCGTTTGGGTATATCATTTTTCATTGATCTCCATACTTTCCGCTATTAATCAAGTCCCATTAATGGGGGCTATAGTTGCGCATGAGCGAATGAATATATATGCCTATCTTGGTCTTTTTGAGGCTTGTGCTCGATTATTCATAGTCTATTTGCTTGAAGCTTTTGGAACAATCGATTCGTTGATATTGTATGGTTTGCTTATGGCTATAGTTTCTGTCTTCGTCTGGCTAATTTATGCGATATATAGTGTAAGGTCATTTACCGAATGTAAATTTAGGTTTTATTGGAATTATAGTTTGGTCGCAGAGATGTCAAAGTTTATAGGTCAAAATTTATTTGGCTGTTTCGCTTGGTCTGCAGGTGTACAAGGAACAAATATCCTTTTAAATATATTCTTTGGTCCCGCTGTAAATGCGGCACGAGCGGTTTCTGTGCAAGTAAGCGCAGTTGTTACACGTTTTACTGAGAATATGATGACAGCGGTTAAACCTCAAATAATTAAATCATATGCTTCCGGTGATTGTGAATACATGGTGACACTAATTGAGAAAAGCTCTAAATATGCTTATTTCTTAGCGGCCTTGATAGCTATACCTGTAATGGTTGAGATAGAGTTTATACTGGAGGTTTGGTTAGGTGAGGTTCCAAGCCATACTATATCATTCACTCGTCTTGTTCTGTGTGAATCCTTGATAGGAGTATTTATACCACCTCTATGGATGGCGGCAAATGCAACTGGACATATAAAAAACAGTCAAGTATATGGTAGAATGTTCACGTTGGCGATATTACCTATAAGCTATCTTTTGTTAAGATTGAATGCTAATCCGCTTGTCCCATTTATTGTTGCGGTTTTAGCAAATGTAGGATATTGGTTTTATAGTTTGTGTGATATTCATAGGCAAATACAGTTGAATATGAGAAAATACTTTCGAGATGTTGTTAGGCCTATATTAATTTTTACATTCTCATTGGTGTTAGTCGGTTCTATATTGATGTTAATCGAACCTAATGATTCAGTTTTTCGTTTCTTGATAGTTTTTTCGCTTTCCGTATTTATTGGCTTTAGTGTTATTTATAGTTTGTTGCAATCAAGTGAGCGTATGATATTGCATGCGGCTCTAAAACGATTTGTTGTTAAATAGTTGTTTTTGTTATTAATAGAGTAAAAATAGTATATAAGCAATGTAGGGTTATTGAATCATGTTAAGTAACTAGAATATATTTGATGTAATTTGAATTTAAATTATTTATATATGACTTGTGGCAATAAAAAAAGAATTCTGTTCGTGATGCAAAGCCTTTATGATGGTGGAGCGGAAAAATTATTGGTGGATATGCTTAATAATTTTGATTATAGTAAATATGATATAGATCTTTTGTTAGAACATGATTTTGGAAATTATGCAAATCTAGTGCCTTTAGAAGTGAGAAAAATAATATTATTCTATAATATTAATAGACCCTTATTAGAAAGAATGATAGGAAAAATAATGTCCTATTTTGGTTTATATTATTTTTATATATTATTTTTTAGAAGACAGATAATAATTGATAAGATGAAAGGTGAAAAGTATGATACGATAATATCTTTTTTAGAAGGACGGAGTTTGGTGTATCATAGCTTTATATTGAAGCAAGGAATTAGGCATTTATCTTGGGTGCACGTAGATCTGTTTAATTTCCATTGGACAAAAAGGTATTTCAAAAGTAATAAGCATGAGAAGAAATGTTATGAATTAATGGATGATGTGATCTTTGTGTCTAATGATGCGAAAAATAAATTTCAACAACTTTTTAATGTGACTACATCCACAAAAGTAATATATAATTTGATAGATTGTAAGACAATTGTCTTGCGCGCAAATGAGTTTAAAGTTGAGAAAAGGAAATTTACGGTTTGTCTAGTAGGAAGATTGGTTAGACAAAAACAATTTGATAGTATTATAAGAGTTGCTAGAATTTTTGTAGATAATGGATATGATATAGATTTTTGGATTGTTGGTGCAGGTTGTTTGGAGTCAGATCTTAGTAAAATGATCCATGATTTACATTTGGATGATAATGTACACCTTTTAGGTTATAAGCCTAATCCTTATGTCTATATAAAGTGTGCGGATTTATTTGTGAGTTGTTCTTTGGCAGAGGGATTTTCTTTAGTTGTGGCGGAAGCATTATGTCTGGGAAAAGCAATTGTGTCTACAAAAACAGTTGGTCCAGTAGAGCTTTTAGGGTCAAATTCCGAGTATGGGGTTTTGGCAGACAATGATGATGAATCTCTGTATAATGCAATTAAATTATTTGTCAATGATTATAATAAGGTCTTTGTCTATCAAGATAAAGCAGCAAAACGTTCTTTGATGTTTGATGTTGAAAAAACAATGAATGAAATATATAGTATTTTATGACTGGCTCATTTGTTATTAAGAAGAATAGAATTTTAGAGATATTGTTCTTTATTATAATATTTCTTGTTAATCTTAAAATGACACTAAATATATCAGACTTTGCTACAGCTAATTTATCTATACTTATTATTGGTATTTCTTTTATTTCGTTGCTTTTTACAAAGATAGATGATAATATTTATTGGATAGTTCTATTTTTTATACTTTCATTGTTTCGTGTGGAAGCATCTAAAATGTTGTTTGTGTCATTGCTGGTATCAATATCTAGGAATCTTTATATTGATAAAATGGCTAAATATTCTTTTTGTCTAACTGTATTATTCTTAATTATAAATTACGGTTTATTGATTTTAGGAGTGTTGCATGAAGAATATTCTGATTTTTTCTATAAGTCTGGAGGCGTTGTTAGTGATATGGGATATGGAAATCCTAACCTGTTTTCATTGTATTTGTTTTTCTTGGTTATTTTTCTTGTGGTTTTAAAGAAAGAAATTAATACATTTCTTGTCGCTTTTATAGTCTTTGTTATATATGAATCATTTTATTCTCGTACGGTTCTGTTCTCTGGCTGTATTCTGCTTGTTTTATCTTTTGTTCAAAAAACAAATTTAAAAAAATGTTTCTTTAATAAATATATATTGTTGTCTTATCCATTTGTGATACTATTCTTTTTTATTGTTGTTTTGTTTAATGAATCAGAGTATTCTTTTATTCATGAAATTAGTTCTGGTAGATTAAGGTATTCTTTGCTCGTATTTGGCGAATTAACTCCGAATAATTTGTTGATTGGTGCAACTAATATTGATGAGTCTATTATAATAGATGTTGCGTATATATCATTGCTGCTGTCTTCTGGAATTTTTTCTTTAGCATATTTGTATAATCTATATTGTAAGGCTGTTTCTAAGTTTGATTATAATTTGATTCTCATTCCTGTAATGCTTCAATATTTATTTTTGAGTTTGTCCGAAAGTGCTATTATTAATACATATCTTTGGGGAGGTCTGTTTTTTTGGATAGTAATGTCGGGTAAGTATTCTTGTGGTAAAACCAATTAATTATTTATATGTTTTTTGATTTAAAGAAAAAAATATCTTATAAAGAATGGAATGTGGGATTTTTTAATGCTATTCCAGAAGATTTAGTCAGTGATAATATTGATTTGTCTAATATCACTTGGTTAAGGAGAGACTCTAAATTTCATTGTTATGCAGATCCATTCATTTTAAATGTATCTGACTGCACTATTGATTTGCTTGTAGAAGATATCTTGTTAGGTAGTAAAAATGTAGCAACAATATGTCATTTGTCTGTCGATAAATGTACAGGTGAAATAATTGAAAAATATACGTTGATAGATGATAATATACATAACTCTTATCCCTTGATTATTAGAGGTGATACTCTTGATGAGGTTTATATTGTTCCTGAAAATTCGTATTCTACAGAACTTAATGTTTATAAGTATAATACTTTGTTACATTCTTGTGAACATTTCAGTACTATGCTTCCTGTTGCAGTTGCGGATGCTACAATCTTGCCTTATAATGGAGCCTTTTATCTTTTTGCAACTTCAAGAAATGCATATAATAAGGATTTGTATATGTGGACTTCAAATAATAGATTATATGGATACGATTTGTCTCCAATATTAATAAAATCTAATTTGTTTGGGAGCAGAATGGCTGGTGATTTCATGTACGTAAATAATACTGTATACAGACCAGCTCAGGATTGTTTACAAGGGTATGGTAAAGGTATTATTCTGTATAAAGTTGAGGATATTTCAGATAAGTCCTATAATGAAACAAAAGTAATATCCCTTTATCCTGATTCCTCGTCATATTACTCGGATGGTTTGCACACGATAAATTTTTATAAAAGCATATGTGTTATAGATGGTTATAAGAATCACTATATTCCTTTTCAGAAAATATATCGTAAATTATTTGATAAGTATAGATCATGAATATCTTGTTTATTAGTTTATTAGATCCTTCTGAATCAGGTAGTGGCAATCAAAAAGTCACTTTGTTGTCTGCCAAATATTTGTCTAGTGTTGGAATTCATTGTTTTATAGCTTATTTTAAAGATTCTGAATATAGTTCCTCTCAATTAGTCTTTGATGCGAAATTTAAAATTGATTATAATGATTTAGATGGTTTCCGTTCTTTTCTTATTGATAATGAGATTTCTATTATTCATAATCAGGCATCAAGAGCTGTTAATATGAAATTCCTTGGTCAAGCTGTTGCGGGATTAAAAGTGAAAATTATATCAGTTTTGCATAATCTTCCAGGAACAGAGAATATTAGATATAATAAGCAATCTCTTTTGTTTCAAGTTCTTAATAGGCGGATTTCTTTTAAGTGGCTTATTTATCTTTTATTGTTATTCTTCTACCCTATTACTCGTTTTCTAGTTAAATATACTACCAAAAGGAAGTATAAATCTATCTATAAATACTCAGATGCTTTAGTTCTCCTATCTGATGCTTATATACCCATTTATAGATCTATTGCTAATTTGAAGGATTCTTCTAAGATGGTCTCAATTCCCAATTTTCTCTCATTTGATTATGTTGAGCGTAACTATTCTAAAACAAATGAATTGCTAATTGTGGCTCGATTTGATGAAATATCTAAGCGTATATTACTAGCATTAAAAATTTGGAAACATTTTTTATCTACTTATGACGTGAGAGATTGGTGTTTAACTATAGTTGGTTATGGAGAGTGGGAATCTGTTTATAAAGACTTTATAAATAAAAATGATATTGTAAATGTGAAATTGGTTGGGCGTGATGATTCAAAGAAATATTTTGAACGTTCGTCAATACTAATGTTTACCTCTTTATTAGAAGGTGCTCCACTAAGTCTGCTTGAAGCTATGCAGATGAAAGTAGTCCCTATTGCTTTTGATGATTGTATGGCTATTCGAGGTTTCTTAATTAATGATGTTAATTCAAAAGTTATTAAGTCTTTGGACATATCTGAATATTCTCGCTCGATTTATGACTTAATTACTAATGAAAAATTGCGTTGTAAACTTTCAGAGAATGCTTTTAATTGTCTCCATTATTTTACTGTAAAAAATGTTATGCTAAGGTGGGTGGATTTGTATAATAGTTTGTTGAAATAATATATAATTATGTGTCACGAAAATTTTATTATTGGATACACTTCTGGAGTGTTTGATATGTTTCATATTGGTCATTTAAACATACTAAAACGAGCTAAGGAATTGTGTGATTTTTTAATTGTTGGTGTTAGTACCGATGAATTGGTAAGAGAGTATAAGCATAAAAGTCCTATAATCTCTTATGATAATCGTAAGGCAATTGTTGAGGCTTGCAAATATGTAGATAAAGTAGTTCCTCAAGTTAATCGAGATAAAATGTCTGCTTATCATCGTTTGCATTTCGATGTGATGTTTGTTGGTGATGACTGGAAAGGTAATTCTTTGTTTCAGGAAGTAGAAGCTGAGTTGAATAAGAATGGAGCTAAAGTTGTTTATTTTCCTTATACTAAAGGTATTTCTTCTACTATATTGCGTGATAAACTAGTTTAAATTACTACTATGAATGTTGATATTAAAGATTTTCAATATAAAATATTAGAAATAGCGTTTTATTTTGATGAGTTTTGTAAGAAATATGATATAGAATATTATTTAATGGGTGGAAGTGCTTTAGGTGCTGTTAGGCATCATGGCTTTATTCCATGGGATGATGATTTTGACGTTTTTATGACTTTTAATAATTATCATAAGTTCCTTCATTATGCTTCTATACATCTTGATACAGAAAAATTTCATCTTCAAAGAGAAAATTCTACTGAGTGGCCTTTGTTTTTTTCTAAGTTAAGAATGAATGGAACAACTTGTATTGAAAAAGGATATAATAAAATGCATCAAGGTATTTATATTGATATAATGTGTTTGTATAATGTATCACCTAATAAGTTTGTTCGTTATATTCAATATTTATCCGCTCAAATTTTAAAAGCTACATCTCTTTATTTGGTAGATTACGATTCTGATAGCTTTTTCAAGAAAGTATTTATTAATTCTTGTCATTTTGTTGTAGGTACTACAGCAAAAAACTTTTTATTCAAAATATTGAATCACTTTTCAACTAAAAATACGTTACTTGTTGGCCATTTTTTTGGAAAGGCTCCGTTTCCCAAAACGAGTTTTCCTCGTAAATGGTTAGGAATTCAGCGCTATGTGAATTTTGAGAATCTCCTTTTACCTATTCCTTTTGAAGCAGAAAAATATCTTTCTCTTAGGTATGGTAGCGATTTTATGAAAATCCCTAATTCTGATATTTTTACAGAATATCCTATTCATGCAGTTTTTGTTGATATACATAATGATTATACAATTTATAAAGACAAGTTTAATTCTTAATTATCTTAGCTTTAGCTGATTACTTAACTGAAAAATCTTTTCTTTATCATGAAAGTAGTACTTCTTGCAGGAGGTTTCGGTTCTCGTATATCTGAGGAATCTCAGTTCAAGCCGAAGCCAATGATTGAGATTGGTGGTATGCCAATCTTGTGGCACATTATGAAAGAGTATGCCTATTATGGTTATACCGAGTTTATCATTTGCGCCGGTTATAAACAGGAATATATTAAGGAGTGGTTCGCCAACTATTTCCTTCATAACTCTGATGTGACTTTCGACTATCGTGGTGGCAACAACGAAATGACCGTTCATCAAACTAATATGGAGCCTTGGAAAGTCACAGTCGTTGATACGGGCTACAACACTATGACTGGAGGTCGTATTAAGCGTATCCAGAGATATATAGAGAATGAGACTTTCTTGATGACATACGGCGATGGTGTTTGTGATGTAGAAATTGATAAATTGGTGGAGTTTCATAAGAGCCATGGCAAGCTTGCGACCCTTACGGCCGTCAAGATAGCACAAGATAAAGGAGTCTTAGATATTACTAAAGATCAAGCCGTAAGGGCTTTTCGGGAAAAGAACGCCTCTGATGGCGCTCCTATTAATGCCGGCTACATGGTGTTGGAACCCGAGGTTTTTGATATGCTGGAAGGGGGTGACTCTTGTGTCTTCGAAAAGACCGCACTAGTCAAGTTGGCGCAAGAGGGTCAGTTGATGTCTTACATCCATACTGGTTTTTGGCAGTGCATGGATAATATACGTGAGAAATCTATGCTTGAAAAACTGCTTGCCGAGGATAAAGCTCCTTGGAAGCGTTGGGAGCGCTCTGTTCCGGAAATACCAGATTACGCAAAATAATAAGTTATCATACGAATGGGAAATATATTGGATTTTTATAAAGGCAAGAGGATTTTCCTTACAGGCCATACCGGCTTTAAGGGCTCTTGGATGTGTAGGATGCTCGCTAATGCCGGAGCGATCGTTACAGGATATTCACTGAAAGCCCCAACAGAACCATCGCTATTTCGAATTGCCAATATTGAAGATGACATACATTCCGTGATTGGCGATATACGAGATTATACCTCTCTAAAGAAGGCTTTTGATGAGTCTCAACCAGAAATTGTACTGCATCTTGCCGCTCAGCCCATTGTTAGAGATTCTTATAAAGATCCTGCCTATACCTACGAGACAAACGTGATGGGTACCGTGAATATTCTTGAGTGTGTTCGCAATAATTGTTGTGTGAAGTCTTTCTTGAATGTCACTACGGATAAAGTGTATTTGAATAGGGAGTGGAGTTGGGGCTATAGGGAGAATGAGGAATTGGATGGGTATGATCCTTATTCAAATTCCAAATCCTGTTCGGAGCTGGTGACTCATAGCTACAAGCGTTCTTTCTTCACAAATATTGATGGTCTGCCTATTATTCCTATTTCTACTGCTAGAGCGGGTAATGTGATAGGTGGTGGAGATTTCGCCAATGATAGAATAGTACCTGATTGTATCCGTGCGGCTGTAAAACATGAGGATATTGTTGTGCGTAATCCATACTCTACCCGTCCTTATCAACATGTTCTAGAACCTTTGTATGCTTACCTGCTGATAGCGATGAAGCAATATGAGGATATCGGTTTTGCGGATTATTATAATGTAGGTCCCGATGATGTGGATTGTTTTCAAACAGGCGCTCTTGTTGAGCTATTTGTGAACAAGTGGGGCGAAGGTATGAGGTGGGTGAACAAGTATGACGGTGGTCCTCACGAGGCTAATTTCTTGAAGCTTGATTGCTCTAAATTGAAAAAGACTTTTGGATGGAGCCCTCGATGGAATCTGGATGAGGCAATGGAAAAGATTGTTGAATGGAGTAAGGTTTGGCTAGCAGGTGGGGATGTTCGTGTTTGTATGGATAAACAGATAAATGAATTTTTAAACGTATAACGATAATATGAAGAACGTAATCGTCACAGGGGGCAATGGTTTTATAGGTAGTTCACTTATAAAGAAATTGATAGAAAAAGGTACTAGGGTTGTTGCTGTTGATATTACCTTTCATGGCAATCGTTTGCCTGATTCAAATCTTATTACGAGGATAGAATCAGGGGTGAATACATCTCTAGTCGAAAGACTGCCAGTAATTGAATATGACTCTTTCTATCATTTTGCGTGGAAAGGTGTAAATGGGGCTGATAAAGCAGATCCTACGGTTCAATTATCAAATATTCAGATGGCAGTAGATTGCGCTAATATTTGCAAGAGGCTAAATGTGAAAAAATTTCTTTGTGCGGGTACTGTAGCGGAGAATGTAGCATTTAGTTTGTCGCATCTGAAAAAAACGACTGGTGGAATGATGTATGGTGTGGCTAAGCATGCTTGCAGAATAATTTTGGAAGATTATTGCAAGAATATCGCTCAACAGTTTGTGTGGATGCAGTTCTCAAATATATACGGTGTAGGTAATAAAACGGGCAATTTGGTTAGTTATACGTTAGGTGAGTTGATGGCTGGTAAAGAAGCAGCATTTGGTCCTGCTTTACAACCATATGATTTTATTTATGTGGATGATCTTATAGAAGCTGTATATCGTCTAGGCTTTAAGGAAACTAATAAGCCATTCTATTATATAGGCTCTGGCAATCCTAAAGTCTTGAAAGATTATCTTATTCGTATAGGAGAACTAGTTGGTTGCGCAGATAAGGTAGGGATAGGAGTCCGTGAAGATGATGGTGTAAAGTATACAATGGATATGTTTGACAATAGTAACTTGGTTAGTACTATTGGAGAATATGCGTCTATAGACTTTGATAAAGGCATTAATAAAACTATTAATTGGCTTAAAAACTCTTTGATGTTATAGCGGAATTAGTCATGATACAGAAATTTGAATTCAAGGGACTTGATATGAAGGGGGCATATGAGATAACTCCCTTCTATGCCACAGACGAACGTGGTGGCTTTATAAAGGATTACAATATTGATGCATTTAAGCAAAATGGTATAGATCATGAACTTAAAGAGGTGTTCTATACCATTAGTAAAAAGGGTGTAATTCGTGCGATGCACTTCCAGCTTGTTAAACAGCAAGCCAAGCTTGTTCGTTGTATAAGTGGCCATGTGTATGACGTAATCATAGATCTTCGCCCTGATTCGCCAACATTTGGTAAATGGCAAGGTTTTGATCTGACCGGAGAGAATCAGAAGGCTCTATACATACCTCAGTATTTTGGCCACGGCTATTTGGTGCTGGAGGATTCTGTCGTTAGCTATAAATGTGGTGAGGTGTTTTATGGTGAAGGTGATGCCGGCATAATGTATAATGATCCGGATATGGCTATAGAGTGGCCTTTCGATAAGATTGGCGGTATTGAGAAATTGATCATTTCTGACAAGGATAAAAACTTGATGAGTTTGAAGGAATATATAGAAAAAGTACAATAGCTGATGGATAAGCGACTTTCTATTTATGTTAGTTCTCCTGATTCGTATTCTGATGTGCTTGCCGTATTTTTAAAAGGGTATCGGAGATATTGGAGTGATTGTCCCTATGAGTTTATTCTAACCACCAATACCAAATCGTATGAAGGTATTACTTGTATATGCAATAATAAGCAAAATGATACTTGGGTTGAGCGTACTATAGCGGCTTTGCCAGTTATAAAATCGAAGTATGTAATGTTGATGTGTGATGACATTATCTTGAGTGACAATGTTGACAATTCATTAATAGAGCGGTTACTTGACTATATGGATAGCCACGAGATAAGGTATTGTAATTTAGGCCCTACTCCTAAAGGATCTAAAATTAAATCTTTTCCTTTATTGCGTAGTGTCAATAAGCAAATCCCCTATGCTATCAATCTTCAATTTGGAATATTTCGAAAGGATCTTTTTGTTGAGCTGTTAGGCGATGGCTCTCTTAGTGCATGGGATATTGAAAACTCAATAAATGAACAAGCCGCTGTTGCTCCATCAGAGGATTATAAAGATGTGGTGGCAGTTTCAGAATATATCTTGCCATATATACATGGAGTATATAAAGGTAAATGGATTAGGCATGCTGTTGAAAATTTGAGTAGATTGAGCTTGTATATAGATTCTGGTAGAGGCATTGTTCCTCTCTCTCAACAGATAAAGATTGATATGACTAATTGGCTTCAGTGGAAAATATCACCTAAGCAACGGAGAGCGCTAAAAAATGTCTTAAGTAGAGTGGGTATGAAATTTGCAACGAAGAGATGAGCTGGTGTAATGTGGTTATGAAGAATGTTTATGTTTTTTAATTCTGTAAATCAGAGAGTTGTTTTTTTTATGAGGCAGATTAGGATCATGAGAATGAGAAAGATAGATTTGAGACAGTTCTTTACGTACAGACTCTGTAAAGAGTCAATCTTCAAGTGTTCCGGATACATCTTATATGTACATATAGAAATTTTTCTTATATAATACTTTTCCTGAAAGTCTATGTTATTTTCCGTATTACTTTCTTTATATCATAAAGAGAGCCCACTATTTTTACGTCAAAGTCTGACCAGTATCTTCACGCAAACGCTATTGCCTATAGAAGTTGTCTTGGTGGAAGATGGTCCTTTGATGGATGAGCTGTATGCGGTCATAAAAGAATTCACAAGCCAGCATCCTGAGTTAAAAGTGATTTCTTTGCCCACCAACCGAGGTCTCGGCAAGGCTCTTAACGAGGGGCTGAAGCATTGTTCGTATGACCTTGTGGCTCGTATGGACACGGATGATATCGCTAAGCCGGATCGTTTTGAGAAGCAATTGGCGATATTTTTGGAACATCCGGAAATTGATGTAGTGGGGGCTTGGATCGATGAGTTTGAAGGGGAGGTATCAAATGTACTTTCCATGCGGAAAGTGCCGGAGCAGCATGAAAATATCTTGAGGTTTGCCAAGGGAAGGTGTCCGGTGAACCATCCGGTGGTGATGTTTCGGAAGTCGGCCGTGCTAAAGGCTGGAGGATATAAGCATTTTCCTTTGTTCGAGGATTATTATCTGTGGGTACGGATGCTGATGAATGGTGCCCGGTTCTATAATATACAAGAGAGCCTGCTCTTTTTCCGCTTCTCGCCGGATATGTTTCGGCGGCGGGGAGGATGGCGGTATGCCGTAACGGAAGTGAGGTTGCAGGCGCTGTTTTACAAGATGGGTTTTATCGGCTTTTTCTCCTTGCTAAAGAATGTCTGTATTCGCTTAGTGACCCGTCTTCTCCCTAATGGCTTGCGTTCGTTGCTCTATAAGAGGCTCATCCGGGGGTAAATAGCTTTTTGTCCTCATCCACAGTATCGCTCACGGAAGGTGTCTCAAATATCAAATAACATTTTATCAATAGTCATTTTTATGGCTGGCAGATTATTTTTCATCACATCAAACACTATAACAGCGTCTATATCGAAATAATGATGTGCTATAATGTCTCGCATTCCCATAACTCCTTCCATGTTCACGGACAATGTCGCTATCGCTATAAACCATTGGCAGTACTTGCTTGTTTAATAGCCATTATTACGTTAATAAAATAGAGAATATGAGAACAAATGATTCAAAAACATCCGTAGACTCTAAATTGGAGGAGATGGAGGAAAAGTATCCTGTAGAGCAAATCGCTGTTAAAAATGAGAAGAAAATAACGGCCAAGGATGTAAAGGAGGCTGTGAAAGAGATTAATCCCGATACGGACAGCTTGGGTAGCAGAGGGTAAAACGTATTTTAATTTGCTTAAAAGAATAATTATTAAGATTTATAGTATTATCTTTGTGGTTGCGGTTTGTAATAAACCGAGGTATAAAGATTGGTAAATCTAGCAAATTAAATAATAAAGATGTATAGAACAAGAACTTGTGGCGACTTGCGCCTTGCGGATGAAGGTCTGGTGGTTACACTGGCCGGTTGGGTGCAGAAAACCCGCAAAATGGGAGGAATGACATTTGTCGATATCCGCGACCGTTATGGTATTACTCAGTTGGTATTTAATCAGGAGGTTGATGCAGCTCTTTGCGAAAAGGCGAATAAACTGGGCCGTGAATTCGTGATTCAGGTTACGGGTACGGTTCGTGAGCGTTCCAGCAAGAATGCGCATATCCCGACAGGTGATATTGAGTTGATCGTTTCTGAATTAAATGTCCTGAACACTGCGCTTACCCCTCCGTTCACGATCGAGGAGGAGACAGATGGCGGTGATGACTTGCGTATGAAATATCGTTATCTGGACTTGCGTCGTGCTTGCGTTCGTAAGAATCTGGAACTTCGTCATAGAATGGCGTTCGAGGTTCGCCGCTATTTGGATGAGCAAGGTTTCTTGGAGGTAGAGACTCCGGTTCTTGTAAATTCTACCCCGGAGGGTGCCCGTGACTTCGTGGTTCCTTCCCGTATGAACCCGGGACAGTTCTACGCTTTGCCTCAGTCTCCACAGACCTTGAAGCAATTGTTGATGGTTTCCGGTTTCGACCGTTATTTCCAGATCGTAAAATGTTTCCGTGACGAGGATTTGCGTGCGGATCGCCAGCCGGAGTTCACGCAGATCGACTGTGAGATGAGCTTCGTGGAGCAAGAGGATGTCTTGAATATGTTCGAGGGCATGGCGAAACATTTGTTTAAGGTAATCCGTGGTGTCGAGTTCAAGGAGTCGTTTATGCGTATGACTTGGCAAGATGCTATGAAACAATATGGTAGCGATAAACCGGATTTGCGTTTCGGCATGAAGTTCGTCGAGTTGATGGACATCATGAAAGGCCATGGTTTCTCCGTATTCGATAACGCTGCTTACATAGGGGGTATCTGTGCGGAAGGTGCTGCAAGCTATACCCGTAAACAACTGGATGCGCTGACTGAATTCGTGAAACGTCCGCAGGTAGGTGCTAAAGGTTTGGTTTACGCCCGTGTGGAAGCGGATGGTAACGTGAAATCAAGCGTAGATAAATTCTATAGCCAAGAGGTTCTTCAAGAAATGAAGAATGCGTTCGGCGCTAAGCCGGGTGATTTGATTTTGATCCTTTCCGGCGACGATGCGATGAAGACTCGTAAGCAACTTTGCGAGTTGCGTTTAGAGATGGGTAATCAATTAGGCCTTCGTGACAAGGATAAGTTCGTTTGCTTGTGGGTAATCGACTTCCCGCTGTTCGAATGGAACGAGGACGATCAACGTTTCTACGCTATGCACCATCCGTTTACCTCTCCGAATCCGGATGATATACCGTTGTTGGACACGGATCCGGGCGCTGTTCGTGCGAATGCGTATGATATGGTTATCAATGGCGTTGAAGTGGGTGGTGGTTCTATCCGTATCCACGACAGCCAATTACAGGATAAGATGTTCAAGCTGTTAGGATTCACCGAAGAAAGAGCGCAAGAGCAATTCGGTTTCTTGATGAATGCGTTCAAGTACGGAGCGCCTCCTCATGGAGGTTTGGCTTATGGCTTGGATCGTTTCGTGTCTTTGTTCGCCGGTTTGGATTCTATCCGCGACTGTATCGCTTTCCCGAAGAACAATTCTGGACGAGATGTTATGCTCGATGCTCCGGGTGTCTTGGATCCGGCCCAGTTGGACGAACTGAATTTGATCGTTGATATCAAGAAATAATCCAATCTGAAATTCCATTCGAATGGGAATCTTATTCCATCTGAATGGAATTTTCTTTTCTTCCGAAAGGAATTACTTTTTCTCCCGAACATAAATCAAAAGATATTTAGCATGGTAAAGGTTAAAGATATATTGAGAGAAATCGAGCATTACGCCCCGCTGCCGCTTCAAGAAGGTTTTGACAATGCGGGTGTGCAAGTTGGCGACGTGAACCAGCATGCGACGGGTGTGTTGCTATGCCTAGATGTTACCGAGGAGGTGCTTGATGAAGCGATCGAGATGGGATACAACCTGATCATCTCTCATCATCCTTTGGCCTTTAAGTCGTTTAAGTCGTTGACTGGCTCCAATTATATCGAGCGTTGCATGATGAAGGCGTGTAAGTATGATTTGGTGGTTTATGCCGCCCATACCAATCTTGATAATGCCGTAGGAGGCGTGAATTACCGTTTGGCAGAGTTGATCGGCTTGCAAAATGTACGGATCTTGAGCCCCCAAAAAGGCGCTTTGCTGAAGTTGGTGACGTTTGTCCCCGAGGCTTATGCCGAGATCATGCGGAATACCTTGTTCAATGCCGGTGCGGGAAGTATCGGGAACTATGATGCTTGCAGTTATAATTTACATGGCGAGGGAACATTCCGTGCCAATGCGGGATGCAATCCGTTTTGTGGTGAGATCGGCGAGTTGCATGTAGAGAAAGAGGTGCGTATCGAGATGATCCTTCCGGCATTCAAGAAGACGGCGGTGACCCGTGCCCTGTTATCCGTTCATCCGTATGAGGAGCCGGCTTTTGATTTTTATTCGTTATCAAACACATGGGAACAGGCAGGTTCCGGTGTAGTGGGAGAGTTGCCTGCCGAGGAAGATGAGTTGAGTTTCTTGTTGCGGATCAAGGCCCTGTTTAACGTCGGTTGCGTGAAGCATTCCCCATTTACTGGTAAGCCTATCCGAGAGGTCGCTATCTGCGGAGGCAGCGGCGCTTTCTTGATCAAGGACGCTATCGCGTATGGTGCCGATGTCTTTATAACGGGGGAGGCGAAGTACAACGATTTTTACGATGTGGAGGACCGGATTCTACTGGCGGTTATCGGTCATTATGAATCGGAAATCTGTACAAAAGACATATTTTATAACATAATATCGAAAAAATTCCCTACCTTTGCGGTACATTTTTCGAATGTTAATTCAAACCCAGTAAAATATTTATAGAATGGCTACAGATAAACAATCAGCTGAAAAGGAATATACGGTTGAAGAAAAGCTTTCTACGCTGTATCAACTTCAGACGATGATGACTGAAATTGATAAGATCAAGACCCTTCGTGGTGAGCTTCCTCTGGAGGTTCAAGACTTGGAGGACGAGATCGCAGGACTGGAAACACGTCTCCAGAACTATCAGGCGGAGATCAAGGAGTTTGAGGCTTCTGTTGTTGAGCAAAAGCATAAGATCACGGAATCTACCACATTGATAGATCGCTATAAGGCACAATTAGATAATGTGCGTAATAACCGGGAGTTTGATAACCTGTCCAAGGAGATCGAGTTCCAAGGTTTGGAAATTGAGTTCTCAGAGAAGAAAATCCGTGAGTTCGGAGAGGCGGTAGACGCTAAGAAAAAAGATATCGCTGAACTGACTGAGAAGCTGGAAGGCCGTAAGGCTGACTTGGTTCAGAAAAAGAGCGAGTTGGAGCAGATCATTTCCGAGACAAAGCAGGATGAGGAGAAACTTCGTGAGAAAGCGAAGAAGCTGGAAGCCACTATCGAACCTCGTTTGTTGACCGCTTTCAAGCGTATCCGTAAAGGTGCTCGTAACGGTTTGGCTGTTGTTTATGTGCAACGTGGCGCTTGCGGTGGTTGCTTTAACAAGATCCCGCCTCAGAAGCAATTGGATATCAAGTTGCGTAAGAAAATTATTGTTTGCGAATACTGTGGTCGTATTATGATCGACCCGGAATTAGCAGGTGTAGAAGATTAATTCAAAAGATCTATAAGTAATGGCTCTAGCTAAAACCGGCTAGGGCCATTATTGTTTTTAATACAAAGATGTTATGATACATACGATACGTTTATATATAGAGAAGTACCGGCTGTTATCCGAGGATCGTCCGGTTTTGGTCGGATTGAGCGGTGGTGCCGATTCTGTGGCTTTGTTGGGCGTATTGGTGCGTTTGGGATATCCGTGTATAGCGCTTCATTGTAACTTTCATTTGCGTGGGGAGGAGTCGGATCGGGATGAGGCATTTGCCTGTGAGTTCGCAGAATCTTTGGAAGTACCCTTTCATAAGATAGATTTCGATACGATCTCTTATGCCGGAGAGAGGCATCTCTCGATAGAGATGGCTGCCCGTGAATTGCGCTATGCTTGGTTTGAGGAGATGCGGGAGCGGCTGGGAGGGCAGGCGACCGCCGTCGCCCATCACCGGGACGATAATGTGGAGACGGTCTTGATGAATTTGATACGGGGCACGGGAATCCGGGGGATGAGCGGGATCCGTCCGAGGAATGGTTTCATCGTCCGTCCTTTGCTGTGCGTAAGCCGTGAGGATATCTTGGCTTGGCTGGCGGATCAAGGCTACGCCTATATGGTGGATAGCACGAATTTATCGGATGCTTATACCCGTAATTTCATCCGTTTGAATGTGTTGCCGCTTTTGGAGGAGATAAATCCATCGGCCCGGAATACCATCGCACGTTCCGCCGAGCATCTTTCTGCCGCAGAGACTATATATATATATGTATTGGAACAAGCCCGGAAAGAGGTTGTCGTATCGGATGATCGTCTTTCTATCGGGGCGTTGATGCGGTTTCCGGCTCCGGAGACGATTTTGTATGAGTTATTAAAAGAATATGGTTTTACCCGTCTGGTCTCGGACGATATTTTCGCTGCCTTGACCAAGGAGCCTGGTAAGCTGTTTTACTCTTCCACCCATCGTTTGCTGAAGGATCGGGATTATTTATGGATCACTTCTTTAGAGAAGAAGGAAAAGCGAACCTTCGTTTTAGATCCAGAAAAGGGCATTAATCATGAACCTATTGAACTATCTTTCCAAAAACTTGTTATAACTATAGATTTCCCTATCGAGAAGAATAAGCGGATCGCTTATTTGGATTATGATAAACTCGATTTCCCTTTAACATTGCGGACTTGGAAAGAAGGCGATTGGTTTATTCCCTTCGGAATGAAAGGACGTAAGAAGTTGAGTGACTATTTCTCCGATCATAAATTTAGCCGGATTGAGAAGGAGCGCACATGGCTTCTTTGTAGTGGCGACGCTATCGTTTGGGTGGTAGGAGAAAGGACTGATAATCGTTTTCGTATAGACGAATCAACAAAGCGTGTGCTAATTGTGAATTTTTTGGGCTAAATCCTCGTTTATTGTAAAAATATTCTTACATTTGCGAAGATTTACTCCGCAGATATGTTACTAATGGTTCAAATTAGCTGAACAATCCGGTTATTACATGAAAATTATAATTTAATAAAGATACAATGATACCATTGGGCGTACGTCGTGTTTGCATATGTGATCCGTGTGTATGTGCCATTTATATTATTACTTCGCAATATGCAGAAATATAACATTCTAGAACTAAATGAAAAACTTCTTCCCGAACTTCAAAGTATCGCGGAAGAGTTGGGAATAAAAAAAGTTAGCAGCTTAAAGAAAGAAGAGTTGGTTTATCGGATTCTTGATGAGCAAGCGATCTCCTATGCCGGCATTCAGGCTGAAAAGATGAAAGAGAAAGAGGCTAAGAAGCCTGTAGAGGGCCGTAAGAGAGGCCGTCCGGCTAAAGCCGCTTCTCCTAAAGTGGCGAAGGCTGAGACTGCCGAAGCTGCAGAGAGTGCCCAACAGGCTTCGGAAAAGCCAGTGGCTGCTCCGGCTGACAAGAAAGAGCAAAAAGAGCAGCCTGAACGTAAGAAAAGAGTCCGTATCGAGAAAAAGGAAAAGGTAGCGGGCGCTATCGCTCCTTCCGAGGATAACAAGGAAGTGGTGGTTTCGAAAGAGCCGCAAACGATCTCTATGGTAACGGAAATCTCGGCCGTGGAAACTCCGGCGGTAGTAGAGAGCCCGGTGGAGAAACCGTTGTTGCCTCCTGTTGTGGCGGAACTTGAAACGGAAGAAGAAGCCGCTTTGCCGGAAAATACGACTCCGGTAGAGGTAGCGGAAGAAACCACTTCACCACAAGCGACGGAAGAAGAGCCTAAGCGCATCGTATTTCGCCATCCGGACGCTAAATCCGTATTGGATCAGATTTTCCCGTTCTCCGCTCCGAAACCCGAGGCTAACAAACCTCAACCCGAGGCCGCTCCCCAGCAGAATAATCCTCGACAGAACAATCGACAGAATAATCATAATAACAACCGTAATAACAATAACGCTAATAACAACCAGCAGGCTCAAGAGAAAATGTATGAGTTTGACGGCATCCTTACTGGAACCGGCGTGTTGGAGATGATGCAAGATGGTTACGGTTTCCTTCGTTCTTCAGATTATAACTATTTGACTTCACCGGACGATATTTATGTCTCTCAATCCCAGATCAAGTTATTTGGCTTGAAAACGGGTGACGTGGTAGAAGGCTCGATTCGTCCGCCGAAGGAAGGTGAGAAGTATTTCCCGTTGGTGAAAGTGGACAAGATCAATGGCCGTACGCCGGAAGAGGTTCGCGACCGGGTTCCTTTCGATCATTTGACCCCGTTATTCCCGGATGAGAAATTCATGCTTACGGCACGTAAATCACCGAAAGTATACGATAATATCGCCGTACGTGTGGTTGATTTATTCTCCCCGATCGGAAAAGGGCAACGTGGTTTGATCGTCGCTCAACCGAAAACCGGTAAGACGATGTTGTTGAAAGATATCGCGAACGCTATCGCTTACAACCATCCCGAGGTTTATATGATTATATTATTGATCGACGAACGTCCGGAGGAGGTTACGGATATGGCTCGTAGCGTGGATGCGGAAGTGATCGCCTCTACATTCGACGAACCGGCTGAACGTCACGTGAAAATCGCTGAGATCGTATTGAACAAGGCGAAACGAATGGTAGAATGTGGTCATGATGTCGTGATTCTTCTGGACTCGATCACTCGTTTGGCTCGTGCTTATAATACGGTACAACCGGCTTCCGGTAAGGTGCTTTCCGGTGGTGTGGACGCAAATGCGTTGCAGAAGCCGAAGCGTTTCTTCGGTGCCGCCCGTAATATTGAGAATGGCGGTAGCCTTACGATTCTAGCCACCGCCCTTACGGAGACTGGCTCTAAGATGGACGACGTGATCTTCGAGGAATTCAAGGGTACGGGTAATATGGAGTTACAATTGGATCGTAAATTATCCAATAAACGTATCTATCCGGCTGTGGATATCACGGCTTCCAGCACTCGCCGTGATGATTTATTGCAGGATGAGAGCACGTTGAACCGTATGTGGGTCTTACGCAAATATCTATCAGACATGAACTCTATGGAGGCTATGGAATTTGTTAAGCAACGGATGGAACAAACCGTTGATAACATGGAATTCTTGGCATCCATGAACGGTTGATAATATCCCATAAAAAAACACTATACTTTTGAGTTCAAAACAATATTGTTTTAGCTCCAAAAGTATAGTGTTTTACCTTAACAGAAGTATAGTGCTTTTATTGCGCCTTTTTAGGTCTTCCACGATGTCCCATATTTCGTTTTTGTGGTCTCGAGGATGATCCTTTATCCTCACTTTTACGAGGCCGTCCTCTGCCTCTTTTATTCATACCGTATTTTTCCGGCTCATACAAGGGCACTTCGCCGAATTCCGGGCTGACCGGTATCTTATAAACCTCTTTTTCCAAGAAATCCTCTATGCGTTTGAATTGTGCTTGTTCGTCGATCGATACGAAAGTAATCGCCAATCCTTCGCCGTTCGTACCCCGTGCCGTACGTCCGATTCGGTGTACGTAATCCTCCGGATCATGCGGGATATCGAAGTTCACGACCAACTTGATGTCATTGATATCAATTCCACGTGCTACGACATCCGTAGCCACAAGGATATCGATATGTCCGCTCTTGAATTCTTTCATGACCTCCTCCCTTTGGGATTGCTCTAGATCCGAGTGCATGGCGGCTACATTGAACTTTAATCTTTTTAAGGTAGACGCTAATTCTTTCACCTTCATTTTAGAAGAGGAGAAGATAATTACTCGTTGAGGGCGGCTTTGAGTGAAGAGATCTTGTAGAATCTTGAGCTTTTGTGGATCGTAGCAGATATATGCGGTTTGCATGATAGATTCGGGTGGGCGTGAGATAGCGATCTTGACTTCTTCCGGATCTTTTAGGATGGTTTTAGCCAACGTCCGGATCTTAGGCGGCATGGTAGCAGAGAACATGATCGTCTGGCAGTAGGGGGGCAGCTGTTTATGAACCTGCATGATGTCGTCATAAAAACCCATATCCAGCATGCGGTCCGCCTCGTCTAAGACGAAGAACGACACTTTAGACAAATCTACAGTACCTAACTTAATATGGGACAATAAACGTCCCGGGGTAGCGATCACGATATCCGCACCCATCTCTAAACCTCTCTTTTGTTGTTCCCAAGCGATTCCGTCGGTACCTCCATACACGGCTACTGCGGATACGGAAGGTATAAAATAAGTGAATCCTTGAATTTGTTGGTCTATTTGTTGAGCCAATTCCCGGGTCGGTGCCATAATGACCGCATTCACCGCGTCTGTCGGATGACAACCTTTGCTTAGTTCATTAATAACTGGCAAAACATACGCCGCCGTTTTACCGGTTCCGGTCTGTGCGCAAGCGATGATGTCTTTACCTTCTAAAATGACAGGAATCGTTAACTCTTGGACTGGAGTCGTTTCGTCAAAATTCATGTCATAAAGCCCGTCTAATACGGCATCTTCCAAATCTAATTCATCAAATCTCATCTTTTTACATTCAAATTCCCGGTAAAGATAAAGATTATTTAGAAATATTATGCAATAGGTAGGTTTCTCTTTGGTGATAAATAGAAAAATAAATACCTTTATCCCCGAGTTATACCCCAAAAACGAAAGAATTAATATGAATAGTCTAGAAAGCGGAAGTAACGTTCAGTCTGGATTAGAGATGATCATGGAGAAGAGCCCCGATACGATTGTATTAGTAGATCGAAATCTTACTCTTGTCAAGGTTATTTCTGCAAAAGACGATTATTATCATTATTTAGCGAATAACTGTATCGGAAAGCAACCTCAAGCGTTGTTCCCGGACGGGAAGAACTACGATCAATATGAGATCTATAGAGCTGCGGTTAAACGTGTTTTCGAGGAGCAAGTGAAAGTGGATTTCTCTTTTGAGGTCTCTTTTGAAGGAAAGAACTATTATTATCTATCGCAAGCAAGCCTTTTTAATGAGGAGCTTGTAATCGTTTATACACGCGATGTATCTTCTATGAAAACAGAAAACAATCTACAAGAACTGATCAATACGATATTAGATCGGTTACCGTTGGGGGTTTTCGTGAAAGATGGGGATAACCATTTTAATTACCTGTATTGGAATCATTTTATGGAGGAAATAACGGGTATTGAAACCCGGGAGATCGAGGGACATGATGATTTCGAGGTGAATTATAATGCCTTGATGACCGCCGAGGAGCGTCTGGAAACCGATATGAACGTGATCAAGACAGGACTGACCGCTAGATTCAAGGGCAAGGTAAAATCGGCCTCCGGCGATTACCGGGATATAGAGGTCGCTAAATATCCTATTTCCCTAAATAATGGCAAGCCGCTTGTCTTGGCTTTATGGAGAGATATAACTTCCGAGTTGGCTACGGAGAATACTTTGAGAAGAACCCGGATCTTGACGAAAATGGCATTGCGGATAAGTGATATACGTACATGCTCGATCTTCATCGATCCGGACAGTACCCATAATTTCAAGGATTCCGTTGTGACCTTGAACGATTGGAATACCATGTCGGAAGATATGATAGAGGTGTCATGGGGGCAGTTTATCAGCCGGGCGCATCCGGATGATCAAGAACATTATCATAATATGTTTACCCGTCTTTGCCGAGGGGAAATCTCTGAGGCAAGGATCGAGGCACGTATGCTATTTCCCGGCAAGAAGGAATATGTTTGGAGAGAGGTATTCGCTACCGTGTATGAACGGGACGAGAAAGGAAGACCTTCGGTTATCCTTGGATGTTCAACGAATATTCAGGAACGGAAGAATCAAGAATTAAGCCTTGAGGAGGCGAAGGTGAAGGCCGAGGCCGCTGATAAGATGAAATCGAAATATCTGGCGGATATGAGCCATGAGATCCGGACTCCTTTGAATGCGATTACCGGCTTCTCTGAATTGATGGCTTTTGCTGATACGGATGAGGAACGTATGTCGTACTACGATGTGATCAAGATGAATAACCAATTGTTGATGCAATTGATCAATGACATCTTGGACATCTCGAAGATCGAGGCGGATGCGATAAAGATCACATATGAGCAATTAGATGTCAGTGAATTGATGGATACGATTTATGCTTCCGCCAAGTTACGGGTCCCGGGAGGAGTCAAGTTAGTTTTGGAGAAAGGGGCTGACCACCATATGTTCGGTACGGATAGCATGCGTCTGTTGCAGTTGATTAATAATTTGGTGAACAACGCTATCAAGAACACGAAAGAAGGTAGCATCACGATGGGATATACCATTCAACCGGATAATCAATTACGTTTTTACGTAAGGGATACGGGAATCGGTATCGATAAGGACAAATTGAAAGATGTCTTCGGTCGTTTCGTGAAAATAAACGACTATATGGAAGGTATCGGATTAGGACTGGCTATCTGCAAAGGATTAGTTGTTAAGATGGGAGGTTCGATACATGTTACTTCTGAATTAGGGGTAGGTTCAGAGTTCTCCTTTATTTTGCCGTCTCACGAATAGCGCTATTTGTAATAGCGCTTATAAATTTGGTCGTATAATCCACTGTTCTTGATTTGCTGGAGCCAACTATTTAGGCTATCCAGTAGGACAGGGGAGTCTTTACGGACCGCCCACGATTGCAATTGGGTAAAACTGACATCCGTTAGGATATCGACTTCCGGCAGGTTTTTCTGGGTCATGCGAGCGATTTGTTGGTCGCATACGGCATAATCGATATCGCCTTTGGCTACCATGATCATAAGCTGCTCGGTAGAATATAACTCATCTTCCACCACGTAGATCGTATCGCCTATCTCGTGTCCCAGATTTTGCAGACGCAATAAGGCCGGGGAATCTTTCGGTATGTATAAAGTCTTTTGGGCTAAATCCAATTGGTTACGGATAGGGGCTTGTCCGTTGTTCGCCTCTGCCGTACGTTGTACCAAGACTTGCTTGTTGAGAACGATCGGTTCGGTGAACAGGTAGTTTTCCCGCATCTCGGAGGTGATGGGTATGTTTCTTGCGATTACGTCGCATTTGTTGTCCGATAATTCCTCGAAACTTTTCGCTAAACTCATTTCCAAATGCGTCTGAACCTCCAATCCGGATAATTTAGCGATCGCTTGGCTAAGCTCGTATTGAAAACCTTGCACTGTATCGCCTGATACGAAATACCCGGATTGATTGTATTCGGTTATCATCCGGAGAATTCCTTCTTCCTTGATTTCCGGATAATCACGAGGTCCGATCTCTTGAGGACGTTGGTTAAGTCTCCAAAGCTGTACCATTGTCACTACAGCGACAATCAGTAGGAAAGCGTATAGGATAAGCAACTTCTTAGATCTCATGGCAATCGATTAATTATTGAAAGTCACGGAGATGCCCATTTTCAAGACCATCGGGTCCAACGGATAATGCGCAAGAGAGAAGTAATTCGGGTCAACGAACTTAGAGCCTAGATTGTATGCCATGATGAAGAAGCGAGCTTGCTTCAAATGGAAATTCGCATAAGCGTTGATCAACGGATAATTGCCAACCTTCACTTTCTTGTCTTCTTCCTGTACTTGGAATTGCTGGGTAGCCGGCTCGTAATAAGGAGCGTAATAAGCGGTGTTGTAGTATACGTTCGCACCAATCTGTACGGTTAATACTTTCGCCAACTTAAACGCTAGATATATATTCGAGTATGCGCTGATATCCGGTAACGGGAGTTGAGACTTCTCGCTAGAAAGCTGATAGGCCACCTCATTCTCCCATCCGAACGCACGGTACATGATATCTTGCTTGATACGGGCTGAGACAACTTGAATGTTCTTACTGCTTTGCTCCGGCAAACCTTTGCCGTTGAAGAATACATAATTCTGGATACTTTCCACTCCTCCGGATAACTGGGTACGGGTGGATTCCAAGTTGATTTTCGCTCCGGCGTAAATCCTTTGCACATTTTTCAATGATAGATCCCACCAATAGTAACGCCCATGATGGTGACGTTGGTAAAACGCCGGGGTGATATTCTTGATATATCCTTCCGCCTTGATGGTAGCGTCTTTCTTGAAAAGCTTGAATTTGGTCTGTAAGTCTCCGCTCACTCGAACCTCTCCGGCGTCACTTCCCGCAAGTCCTAATTCTCCACGGACATTGTAGGTAAGAAGGCTACCACGGCGTTTGGATAATTCGCCTCCGATGTAGGTCGTAAACTCATCATATACCTCGGAAGTAGGGAAATTTAATGTACTCGGCTCAGAGCTTCCACGACCATCCGGACCGTAATCCAGTCCGGGAACTTGGGATGCCAATCTAAACCGGCGTTTCTCGAAAGTAACGAAGGCGGTCAGCCCGAACTTAGCCCAATCTTGGAAACCTTCCCGCAAGGCCAACGCAAAAGTATTCTTTAAATTCCATGAGGAAGTCTGGTCATTCAAAGATGCGTCCATACCATAAAGATGAGTGTAGCAGGTATCGATCCCGGCATCATTAGAGATAAAGCGTCTGCGGTTATCTTCGTAATCGATGGTATGGATGATACTGGAAACCGGAATGAATACCTCTTTTACGTTCCCTTCCTCATCGGTTTCTTCCAATTCTTTGGTAAAACCGAGATTGTATCTCTGTGTCAGGAAATATTGTTTTCCACGGACACGGTTCCATGTGTCCGTGTAACGGACAGGGTATGATTTACTATCGATATTTCTTTGATTCTCGGCCAAGTCATCGGGATTCGTGATATACTGGTCATTTGTAAGTCCACCGTTCTCGTAGTTTACGAAATTGAAATTACTTAAATAAGCGTTTAACTCGTAACGGTCGGTGATATAACTTCCGAAAAAGCGATAACTTAATAATTTATTACCGTTGGAGTTATAATATCCACGACTATAGATATAATCCATCTCGCCACCGACATTGATCTTCTTGCCAAAGTTCATGGTCAGTACCCCTTTCAGTCGGTCCATCTTATTCTGGCTGGCTCCTCCTGTCGTATAAGTCACTTGGGTATAGGGTACTTTGGTATCATAGAAATAAGCGTTTGTCGGGGTCGTGATATAATAATCATAGGCATCGGCGAAGATGAAATCACGTTCCTCCTTACGTTCGTTAAAAATACGGGTTTGCGCCGGCGATCCCACATTCGCCAGATAACCTACGGCCAATGAGTTCGCTTCCACCAACGTACTATTCCCGAAATTTAATCGATTGGTATCCATAGGAGCGATATAACGTTCTCCCAAAAGAGGCGTGAGCCGATAACCGATGATTCGTTTTGATTTCAGCGCCGCGCTATCTGTTTGCAGCAA
The DNA here is from genome assembly GCF_000436315.1 of Parabacteroides sp. CAG:2. NCBI lineage: Bacteria > Pseudomonadati > Bacteroidota > Bacteroidia > Bacteroidales > Tannerellaceae > Parabacteroides > Parabacteroides sp. CAG:2. The sequence goes on from NZ_FR885320.1 coordinate 30,176, forward strand.
GCTATCCGGTATTTCCTTGTTTGAGGATGATAAATTAGATAACGAGAATCCACCTCGTCCTCCCCGGCTCCCGGAACGTCCTTGCGCATGCGCGGAAGCCGCCGTTCCTATCAGAAAAAGTAATATGTATAGATAATACTTCATGGGTTGCAAAGATATAACAAAAAATAATGTGCCAATTATAAAATATGCCAATATGCCAATCAGAAAACTTAATTGGCATATCGGCACATCAATGAATGAGCTTCTTATATTTTCTGTATAATCTCCATTCCTTTCTTAATGGCAGCCTCGTTCATCGGCAACAAATGATGGTGACGCTCGGGCAAGGATTTCTTCAATCCTAGCATGACGTTCTCCAATTGAACCATCGGGACGATATTAAGCAACCCGCCTAAGATCAACATATTGAATGCCTTCTCGTTCTTCATCTCGGTAGCGGCGTCCATGGCATCTACCCGATATACGTTAATATCCGTACGTTTCGCCGGCGTATGGATGCCATAACCATCGTAAATCAAGATACCGCCCGGTTTCACCTTGCTCTCGAACTTATCCATGGAAGGTTGGTTCAAGATAATAGCGATATCATATTCATTCAATACGGGTGAGCTGATACGCTCGTCGCTCAAGATAACGGTTACGTTGGCCGTACCGCCACGTTGCTCAGGTCCGTATGAAGGCATCCAGCTAACCTCCTTGCCTTCCATCAAACCGGAATAGGCCAAGATCTTACCCATAGACAATACACCTTGTCCACCGAAGCCTGCTATAATTATTTCTTGTTTCATTGTCGTTTACCGTATTACTTATTCAACATTCTTTAAGTCGCCCAGCGGGTAGAAGGGGAACATGTTCGCTTCCATCCATTTATTGGCTTTTTCCGGAGTCATCTTCCAGCCGGATGAGCAAGTGGAGACGAACTCTACCACAGAAGTTCCCTTACCGGCCATAGCGTTCTCGAAAGCCTTACGAAGCATCTTCTTCGCTTTCCGTACGGCCGCGGCCGTCTGTACGCTTTGGCGTGTTACCAAGCAAGTTCCTTCCAATTGGGCTAATAAATCACCGATCTTCAGCGGGTAACCGTTCAAGGCGATGTTGCGTCCGTAAGGACAGGTAGCCGTGGGCATACCTTCCAGTGTAGTCGGAGCCATCTGTCCGCCGGTCATACCATAGATCGCGTTATTTACGAATACGATCACGATATTCTCGCCACGGTTGGCTGCATGAATCGTCTCGGCCGTACCGATAGCCGCCAAGTCACCATCTCCTTGATACGTGAATACCATCTTCTCCGGATTCAAGCGTTTAACGGCGGAAGCGATGGCTGGCGCACGTCCGTGGGCTGCCTCGATCCAATCGATATCCAAGTAGTTATATGCGAATACGGCACATCCCACGGGGGAGATACCGATTGTCTTATCTTCCAGACCCATATCGGCTATAACCTCGGCGATTAGCTTATGTATCACACCGTGGCTGCAACCGGGGCAGTAGTGCATGGGATTTTCATTCATCAATCTGGGCTTTTCATACACCAGATTTTCCGGTTTAATTATATCGTTGAGTTCCATAATCTTTAATTATTAATGTATATATCTTAGGACATATTGCACCAGCCGCAATACGATCGCCGCTCCACCGCAATACAAGAATACGGTCTTATCGCTAACAGCGAAGTAACATACCACGGCAGCTATGGCCAGTAGCATAAAGACCAGCGTCAATATCTCGTCAGCTTTACTTCCTCGTGTCATACGGATCAGAATAATTTTTCCTTCAGCGCGTTCAATACCTCATCCGGGGTGAATACGATTCCACCCAATCGGCCAAAGTGCTCTACCTTCACCTTACCATTTACGGCTAGGCGAACGTCCTCTACCATCTGTCCGGCGTTCAACTCAACCGATAACATACCTTTTACCTTATCCGCATAAGCGGCGATCACTTTTGTCGGGAACGGCCATAACGTGATCGGGCGTAACAAGCCAAGCTTGATACCTTCCGCACGGGCGATCTCGACTACCTTCTGGCAAATACGGGCGGAAGAACCGAATGCGATCAATAGATAATCAGCGTCCTCACATTGGAACTCCTCGTAACGAACCTCGTTTTCCTCGATCTTGCGATATTTCGCTTGGAAACGGATATTGTTCTCTTCCATCTTCGCCGGGTCTAGCTCCAAGGAAGTGATGACGTTACCTTTGCGTCCTCCCTTCTTTCCTTGTACGGCCCAAGGACATTGAGCGATAATCTCTTCCTCGGTACGGCGGGGTTGATAGGGAGGCAATACCACCTTCTCCATCATCTGTCCGATGATACCGTCCGCCAAGATAATAGCGGGGTTATTGTATTTGAAAGCCAGATCAAAACCAAGGCCTACGAAATCGGCCATCTCCTGTACGGAAGAGGGAGCTAAGGTTATCAAGCGGTAATCGCCATGACCACCGCCTTTCACGGTCTGGAAATAATCAGCCTGACTCGGCTGGATCGTTCCTAATCCGGGACCGCCACGCATAACGTTCACGATCAGACAAGGAAGCTCCGCTCCTGCGATATAAGAGATACCTTCTTGTTTCAAGCTCACGCCCGGACTGGAAGAAGAGGTCATCACTTTCTTTCCAGAACCGGCTCCGCCGTATACCATATTAATAGCGGCTACCTCGCTCTCCGCTTGTAAGACTACCATGCCGGTCTTTTCCCACGGCATCTCTGCCATAAGGGTTTCCAATATCTCCGACTGTGGAGTGATCGGATAGCCGAAGTAACCGTCCACGCCATAGCGGATAGCCGCATGGGCGATGGCCTCGTTACCCTTCATTAATTTTATATCTTCTGCCATATCTTGATATAACTTTATATTTTTACTTTGTAGATCGTTAGACAACCGTCCGGACAAACTAACCCGCAACTAGCGCAACCGATGCATGCGTCCGGGTTCTTCATGTACACATAGTGATACCCCTTGTTGTTTACTTCTCGTGGGTGCAACTCCAGTACATCCGACGGGCAGGCTACTACACAAAGGTTACATCCCTTGCAGCGCTCTGTGTTTACAACAACAGCTCCTTTTATTTTCGCCATAATACTTGTTTATTTAAAATCTAAATGTAACACATTTCTATTGAGGCATCAAAGTTAGTAAAAAATTACTCGTTGCCAAGATTATAACGTTTCATTTTGTTGAATAGCGTCTTTCTACTGATATTTAACACCTCGGCGACTAGGGTACGGTTATAGTTACTTTTGATACTTCTTTATCACTTTATTAGTATAGAGAGGATTTCGCTTATTGGAAAAGTACGATGTGCGATGATAAAATGTAGGCAAATAAGAATGGGCATTCTAATCACCTTATAATGCCCATTGTAATATTGGGTTACGCCTTAGCGCTTTTTTGTGAGAGCTTTTCTAGGAAATATACGATCCCGAAACCTAAGATCATCAATCCGACGGCCTCCCAAACAAACTGATTCGGAGCGATATTCGCCTCAACCAACGGCTTGGTCATGCCATGGCTATCCACATAGGTCTCGATCGTTTCTTTCCAAGGCCATACCTTGTTAAGCGAACCCAACATGAATCCGGCCAATACGGCGATCGTTATATCATGGAATTTACGAAGGGCGAATGACAACACGCGGGAGAACGTCGTGATACCAATAGCCGCACCCGCTATAAACACCAACATAACGGGAACGTTAAACGTCTTGACCGCCTCCATGATATAGAAGTATTTTCCGAGCAACACTAAGATAAAGCTACCCGAGATACCCGGCAAGATCATGGCGCAAATAGCGATCGCCCCACAGAGGAAGATAAAGAGTAAATTACTCGGAGTCTCAGCGGGAGTCGCCACGGTGATATAAAAAGCGATCACCGCCCCGACAACAAAACTCAAGATCGTCTTCCAGTTCCATTGCTTGATATCCTTAGAGACGAACCAAGTAGAGGCCAGCACCAAACCAAAGAAAAAAGACCATACCAAGATCGGATGATACACCAAGAGATACGTAATGATCTTCGCTAGGGAGAATATACTAATACCAATACCACCCACGATAGAAAGCAAGAAATTAGCGTTGATCCCTTTCCAGAAGGCCGCTATTTTCCCCGTGAATAATTGTTTCAATGTCGTCCCGTTAATACTTTTGATAGAGTCGATCAGTTCCTCGTAGATACCTACGATAAAGGCGATCGTTCCTCCCGACACGCCGGGAACGACATCCGCCGCTCCCATACCCATACCTTTTAATACTAAAAAACCGTAGTCCTTGAGATTTCGTTTGTTAGGCATATTACATTATTAATTGTCTAATTACTGTTATCTTTATTCTTTAAAAACTCTTTTACCAGATCCTCGGGTTGGATATGTTTCTTCTCTTTATCGGGATCGATGGTAAAGTCCGCGAATACTTCTGGCCCCACTTTACGAAGCAAATAAAGAAGATCATCTCCGGATATTTGGCCGATATGCTCCATGAAATTTTCCATATCACGGTTATCCAGATAAGCCATAGCCAAATGGATATGAATCATTGGAGTCTTCGGGTTGATTTGAAGGACTTTCTTGTAATAAGAGATCGCCTTATCTACATCTCCCTTAGAAAGCAAATATTGTCCGGCATGAAGCAGGCTGTTGCATTCTTCTTGAGTTTCCGGATTGATACTTTTCTTATCGATGATCTTGAATATCTTATTCGTAATAGCGATAGCCTCCTCCTTTTTCCCGCTATCAAGCAAGCAAAGCGCTAAAAGAGAAAGGAGACGGACATTGTTCGGATACAATTGCGCCGCCTTGAATAACATGATGGAAGCCTCGTTGTCGCGCTCAGTCTCGGTACAACAACGGATATAATTGATATAATTGGTCGGCCCATCCTCCATATCCGGATCGTTTATGATCGTGGAAAGCAGTTGGTAAGCCTTCTCATATTGCTCCAGCTTCATATAACATTCCGCCATGAGTGGAGAGATACGGCGCATCACCTCCTCATCACCCTCGATTTCTTGATATTCCTCGATCGCCTTCTCATAGCTCTCGTTCATATACAGGCAGTACGCTTTCAATATTTTCAGTTCCGTATCGGAATCATCACACGTCAAGGCGAAGTCGAAAGCCTCGATCGCTTTCTCGTAATCGCCAACCATGGAATGTAGCCTTCCCAGCGTAAACCAATACTCGTATGAGAAAGGATTCTTATCGATTAGCTCATTACATAACTCGATCGCCCGGGGAACGTCTCCTTCCGTCTCGAGGATGTAGCAAAGCTCATTCTTAAGGATCAAGTTATCCGGAAATAAAGCCAAGCCACGGTCCACGAAATCGCGGGCCTCTTTGTTCATGTCTAAATCATTCAGGATGGGAGAGATGTACTCGAAGACTTCCTCCAAATAGTCACAATCCCTAGTGATCAACTCTTCCGTGATCTCCAGAACCTTGGGATATTGGTTGAGCGAGCAATAGCATTCCATTTTTAACATATCCAGATCTTGGTTATCAGTCTCCGCTATATTCTCGAGCAGAGCGAGAGCGCTCTCATAATCCTCGTTATACGCGAATTGCCTGCCTTTCTTGATTTGCAAGGCGGAATTACCGGGATGAAGCTTTAGCCCGAGGGCTAAGACTTCATCAAAGTAAGTATAATCGTTCGAATCTTCAAAGCTGTCCAACATTTCATCGATTTGATCAGCGTCGAAATAAGGCTCCTTACCCTCTTCCTTCGCTGAAAGATAATGTTGTAACAAGCGTGAGATATCGTCTTTTTTCATTTACTATTCTTTATTTATTAATCTTGCTCCACGTGTCCTTTAGTCCTACGGTACGGTTGAATACCAAGTTGTCGGGGGTGGATTCGCTATCTATGTTGAAATAGCCGATACGCTGGAATTGAAGGTAGGAAAGCTTGGGCAAGGTAGCCACGAACTTCTCTACGTAACAGTTTTTCCGGATCTCCAAGGAGTTCGGGTTGATGATTTCCTTCATCGCCTCTAGCGGGGAGCAATTCTTCTCCTCACGGATAGCGGCCAATTCGTCCCGAGGGTTCTCCACCTTCCAAAGGCGGTCGTATAAGCGTACTTCCGCTTTTTGGCAATGGGCGCAGCTTACCCAGTGCAAGGTACCTTTTACTTTACGGTTAGCGTCCGGCATACCGCTGCGGGTATTCGGATCGTATTCGCAATATACCTCGGTAATCTCACCGTTCTCGTCTTTCTTACAGCCCGTACATTTTACGATATAGGCGTTCTTCAGACGAACTTCCTGTCCCGGTGTCATCCGGAAATATTTCTTGGGAGCGTCTTCCATGAAATCCTCACGTTCCATCCACAACTCACGGCTGAACTCGATCGTATGGCTGCCGGCTTCCGGATCTTCCGGGTTGTTGATCGCTTCCAGCTCCTCCACCTGTCCTTCCGGATAGTTGGTGATAATCAGTTTCACCGGATTGATCACGGCGGATACACGGATGGCGCGGGCATTCAGATCCTCGCGTACGGCGCTTTCCAGCAAGGCGAACTCGTTCAGGGCGTCGTAAGTCGTATAACCGATCTTGTCGATGAACTTACGGATAGACTCCGGAGAGTAACCCCGGCGGCGGAAACCGCAGATGGTCGGCATACGGGGATCATCCCAGCCGTTTACCAAGTTCTCTTTTACCAATGTAAGCAGGTTACGCTTGCTCATCAGCGTGTAGCTTAGGTTCAATTTGTTGAACTCAGTCTGTCGGGGGCGGTTGTCGTTCAAGTCCTCGCCTTCCTTTAGCCAATCGATAAACAAATCATACAGAGGACGGTGTACGACAAACTCCAAGGTACACAAGGAATGCGTCACGCCCTCGAAGAAATCGCTCTGTCCGTGGGCGAAGTCGTACATCGGATACGCTTTCCACGTCGTACCCGTACGATGGTGCGGATGGTTAACCACCCGATAGATGATCGGATCGCGGAAGTGCATGTTCGGGTTTGCCATGTCGATCTTCGCACGAAGTACCATGGCACCTTCCGCTATCTCACCCGTGTTCATCTTCTTGAAGAGAGCTAGGCTTTCCTCGATCGGACGGTTGCGATACGGGCTCTCGATGCCCGGTTGTGTAGGCGTGCCCTTTTGCTGGGCTATTTGTTCGGATGTCTGCTCGTCAATATATGCTTTACCTTCCTCGATGAGGCGGATCGCGAAATCCCACAATTGCTGGAAGTAGTCGGACGCGTAATAAATATTTCCCCACTGATATCCCAGCCATTGGATATCCTCCTTGATCGCCTCCACGTATTCCTCATCCTCCTTCGTCGGGTTCGTGTCGTCGAAACGGAGGTTGCAGATACCGCCATGGCGTTCAGCGATGCCGAAATCTAGGCAAATGGCCTTCGCGTGGCCGATGTGAAGGTATCCGTTGGGCTCGGGCGGGAAACGGGTTTGTACACGTCCTCCGTTCTTGCCTTCCGCTAAATCTTTCTCTACGGCTGCCTCAATGAAATTCAGGTTCTTCTTGCCTTCTTCTTCGTTTGTATTGATATCGCTCATACTTAAAAATTGATAGTTTTTCTTCGAATGGGGCAAAGGTAGCGATTTCTTTTTAAAATAGGCTGATGAGCAGGGCTATATTTAGGACGGTTACCATCGTTCCCAACAGCAAGAGGATGATGGTCGTAGAGCGGCTGTTCGCGTAGACACCCATGACCTTCTTGCTGGAAGTGAGGTACACTTGCGTGAAGACCGTGATCGGCAATTGCACGCTCAACAACATCTGCGACAGGATCAATCCCTTGAACGGATCGCCGATCAGGAATATGATGGCCAAGGCGGGGACGAACGATAGCAGGACTCCCAGCTTTGAGTGGAGGTCGGTATGATTGTACGCCTCGCCATAGAATCCGGCGAAGATGGAAGCCCCGGCGATACCGGATGTGATGGTCGAGGAGATACCTGCCAGTAATAGGGCGGCGGCGAAAATCACCCCGGCGTTATTTCCTACGAGGGGTACCAATAACTGTTGCGCTTGGTCCAGCTCGTCTACGGCGATGTTTTGCTTGAAGAAGGTAGAGGCGGCCAAGATGATCATCGCCGAGTTGATCGCCCAGCCGATCACCATGGACAGGAGCGTGTCGTAGAACTCGTACTTCAGTTGTTTCTTGATGACCGACTCGTCCTCTAGGTTCCATTCCCGGCTCTGTATCACCTCCGAGTGCAGGAACAGGTTGTGAGGCATCACGACGGCTCCCAGTACGCTCATGACGATCAGCATGGAGTTCTCGGGGAAGGTGGGTTTCACCCAGCCTACCACGGCCTGCCCCCAGTCTACGTCGACCAACGCCAGCTCGTATAGGAACGAGAGCCCGATAATGGACACGAACGTGATGATCCAGCGTTCGGTCTTGCTGTATGTATTACTGAATAGCATGGCGAGGCATACGATGGTGACGATCACCGCTCCCGCCTTGATCGGCATACCGAACAGCATCCGGAGGGCGATGGCTCCACCGAGTATCTCGGCGAGGGAGGTGGATATGCTGGCGAGCATGGCCGATCCTAGGATCGGGCGGCTTAGCACGCGGGGCATGTATTTGTTGGTCGCCTCCGAGAGGCAGAGGCCGGTCACGATACCGAGGTGGGCCACGTTGTGCTGGATAATGATCAGCATGACGGACGAGAAGGTGACGACCCACAGGAGGGCATAGCCAAACTCGGAGCCTGCCGCGAGATTCGTCGCCCAGTTTCCGGGATCGATAAAGCCTACGGTGACGAGTAATCCGGGGCCGATATATTTTAGCAAATCCAATGCCCCGGAGCGGGGGCGGTGGTTGATCTTCAGTTTGTCTAGTAAGTTCATGTTTGTATGGATACTTTTAAATTTAAAAAACAGCGTAAAGATACGAATAGTTTTGTTGTTACCTAACGGTGGCCGGAAATACGTTCGGACGGCCGATGGCGGGTATCCGTACGGCTGTCCTCTTGTAGCTGCCCGGCTGTCCGTCCGTATCCGTACGGCTGCAAAG
>NZ_FR885320.1:39297-69391 GCF_000436315.1 Parabacteroides sp. CAG:2
CCGCCCGGCCGCGTGTCCGCGTTTATGCGGATACGGTAAACGAGCTACGGGAATGTCAACACGAAGGTAGTCTGCCGTTGGGCCGGGTTGCTTCTCAACGCAATGCTGCCGCCGGACAAGCGCATGATCTGCCGTGAGATGGACAGCCCGATACCGCTTCCGCCTTCTTTCGTGGTGAAGAACGGCACGAATATATGCTCGGCTTCCTCGGGGGGGATGATAGGGCCGTTGTTCGTCACTTCTAGGATAACGGCCTCGTTGGGGTCGCAATACGCCTTGAACAAGATAAGCCCGTTTTCTTGCTCGTGCCCGATCGCTTGCATGGCGTTCTTCAAGAGGTTCAAGACTACTTGCGTGATCAGGTTCTCGTCGGCGTAGACGATCAAGTCCTCCGGTTCCACGTCGATACGAATGGTTATGTTCGGGTAGTTATTGTGATGACGGGCCAACCGCGTGAGCCGTTCGGCGAACTTATTGACGTAGAATAAAGAGGGCTGAGGAGTCGGTATATGCGTAAACTTACGGTACGACTCGACGAACGCGATCAAGCTCTTCCCGGTAGAGCTGATTACCTCCAAACCGCCTCGTATCTCCTCGTCAATATTCTGATGGAGGGAAAGCAAGGTGTCGCTCAAGGAGGTGATAGGGGTGACGGAGTTCATGATCTCATGGGTCAAGACCCGTGTCAGCCGTATCCATGACTCGATCTCCTTATCGTCCAGCTCGCTGTTGATATCATTGATCGCGATGATGCGGACGTGTTTCTCTTGGAGCGTCATCTCGGAGACACGGACCGAGAGATGTACCGTGCCACGCTCGTTGATAAAAGAGATCTGATGTTTCTCGCCGGGACGAACGTCGCTGATGAGGCGCTCTAGATTCTCGTCGATGCGTCCGAGCTGGCGGGCATGGGTAAAGACCGTCAATCCCAGCAGTCGCAAGGCCTCGTTGTTGGTCTGGAAAATATTGCCCTTATCATCTTCTACGATGATACCCGTATTCACTTGGTTCATGATCAACTCGTAATATTTCTCTTTCTGGATCGCCTCGGCTTTCGCTTGAAAAAGTATCTGGGTGATGCGGTTTAAGGACTCGCTAACCAGCTTGTCGTTGGAGGAACGCCCCCGGGTAGCGTATTTGAAGGCGTAATCGCTATTGTCGATCGCGTCGAACATGAAGGCTACCTTTTGTGCGTTCCGCTTGAACAAAAGGCTGATGCCCCGCAAGGCAGCCATCCATCCGATGCCTAAGAACAGGAACCATCCCCATTCTTCCACCAAGGCCAAGTAGGTGAGTGCCGCCGTCAGCCCGATAGCGAGGGCGAGGCGGAAGGTGAGGCTGTAATAAATACCTTTAAAGTTCATACCGCTTGATCTTATTGTAAAGCGTTTGCCGTGAGATTCCCAACTGGTTCGCCACGAGCGAGAGATTGCCGCCGAATTTATCCATGGCGGCCTTGATCATTGTATACTCCATTTCCTCGAGCGTAGTGATGTCATTCTTGACGGGCGCCTCCCGCTTACGGGGGAAATCGAAATTGCCGCCATCTAAAGTATCACCGTCGGCGATGATAATCGCTTTCTCCACGGTATGTTCCAGTTCGCGGATATTACCCAGCCAAGGTTGGGCTTTCAGCTTTTCTTTGGCGTCGTCGGTAAGGGTCATGGGCTTTTTACCGTAGATGTTGGTATATTTCGTGATGAATATCTCGGTAAGCGGTACGATATCCTCCGGCCGCTCCCTCAAGGGCGGGATCTCTACGTGTATCGTATTGATACGATACAGCAAGTCCTCGCGGAATTGCTCTTTCTGTACCATCTCCTGCAAGTCCCGGTTCGTGGCGCAGATCAAGCGGATATTGATGGGGATCGGGGTATTGCTACCTACCCGTACGATGCTCCGGCGTTGCAAGGCGGTCAATAATTTGGCTTGCAAATGATAAGATAGGTTCCCGATCTCATCGAGGAACAAGCTTCCGTTGTTCGCTACCTCGAACTTACCGGGGCGATCCGTCCGGGCGTCGGTGAAGGCCCCTTTTACGTGTCCGAATAGCTCGCTCTCGAACAGCGTCTCCGTGATAGCGCCCATATCCACCGGTACCATGGCCTCATCCTTACGGGGGGATAGCAGGTGTATTTCCCGGGCCAGCATTTCCTTACCGGTTCCGTTCTCTCCCGTGATTAATATATTGGCGTCTGTCTTGGCTACTTTCTCTATCAGCATCCGTAGTTGCTGCATGGCGTTGCTGTCTCCCCAGAACATACCGCTTTCCTTGGATACCAACTGCTTGTTGCCGGCACCGCCTTTATGATTGGCCGAGCGGATTTGGTAAGCGGCTTGCAAGGTTTCCAATAATTTCGCGTTGTCCCAAGGCTTTACCACGAAATCGGTGGCTCCTTCCTTGATTCCTCGTACCGCCAGATCGATGTCGGCGTAGGCGGTAAAGAGAACGACTTGTATCGAGGGATAAGCCTTCTTGATCTCGGAGAGCCAGAACAGCCCCTCGTTGCCGCTGTTTATACCGGCGCTGAAATTCATGTCGAGCAATACGACATCCACGTTCTCGTCGTGCAGCGTGTTTTTTATCTTGTTCGGGGTAGAGATGGTGATAACCTTCTCGAAGCAAGTTCCTAACAGCATTTGTACGGCGGTCAGGATACCTTTATTATCATCCACAACTAGTATAGTGCCTTGTTTTGCCATGTCATGTCCATTTATACGGGCAAAGATACTCGATCTGGTCGATACTTCCTAAACCAGATACACCCTATTTCTGTTTCATATACCGTATGGATAAAGAAATAACGAATATAAATGGTCAGACGGGAGGGAATATCCCGGATGGCTTGCCAATCCCTAGCCGTTATTGGGCGATCCTAGCGATTGGGCTTGGTGTTACCGTGTCGGTGTTGGATGGGGCGATCGCAAACGTGGCTTTACCTACGATTGCCGGCGATCTCCATACGAGTCCGTCTGCTTCTATATGGGTGGTGAACGCTTATCAGTTGGCGATCACGATTTCTTTGCTGTCGTTATCGTCGATGGGAGAGATCTGGGGGTATCGGAAGGTGTATACGATCGGGTTGCTGTTATTTAGCTGTACCTCTTTGGCCTGCGCTTTATCCGATTCTTTGTTTACGCTGATTATCGCCCGTACGCTACAAGGTTTTGGCGCCGCTGCCATAGCGAGCGTGAATACGGCCTTGATCCGTATTATTTATCCCAAACGTTTTCTGGGGCGAGGTATGGGGATTAATGCCTTGGTGGTATCCGTATCGGCCGCCGCTGGTCCTACGATAGCCGCCGGTATATTGTCCGTGGGGAACTGGCCTTGGTTGTTCGCTATAAATATCCCGATAGGTATTACCGCTTTGATATTGAGCTTTAAGTTCTTGCCGCAAAATCCGGTGAAGGCTGTCGGACGTAAGTTTGATGTTACGGCGGCACTCATGAACGCATTGACATTCGGTTTGGTGATAGCGATTATCGAGGCGTTCACGCATGATGTACATATCTCATTGATAATAGCGGCGATTGTTATCGTATTGTTCTGTGGGTATTTCTATATCCGGAGAGAGGAACGGCAGGCCTATCCATTATTGCCGATAGACTTGCTGCGTATTCCTCTTTTTACCCTTTCTATCATTACGTCTGTGTTTTCTTTCATCGCTCAGATGCTGGCTATGGTCTCTTTCCCGTTTTTCTTGCAGCGGGTACTGGGACGCGATGAGGTGGCGACCGGCTTATTATTGACTCCTTGGCCTTTGGCGACAATGGTGTGCGCCCCTTTGGCCGGGATCTTGTCGGAGAAAATGAATGCCGGGGTCTTGAGTGGTATCGGGTTGATTATCTTCTCGGGAGGGTTGTTCTCGTTGGCGGAATTACCGGCGCATCCTTCCGATCTGGATATTATCTGGCGCATGGCGCTTTGCGGTTGTGGCTTCGGGTTGTTCCAGACTCCTAACAATAGCCTCATGATCGGGGCCGCTCCGGAAAGTAGGAGTGGAGGGGCTAGTGGCATGTTGGGTACGGCCCGTTTGCTGGGACAAACTTGCGGGGCTTCGCTGGTAGCCTTGATGTTTAAGTTATTTCCCGGCCATAGCATGCCCGCGGCGTTATGGCTGGGAAGTGTGTTGGCCTTGATCGGGGCGGTTATTAGTTTCTCCCGGATCAATCGTAAGGCTTGATCGGATTAGGCGAGATGCGATTTTACCTGCATTTTCGCCCGGTATCCCAGCAGGCATACGGAGCATAAGAAGCCTAATGGGTAAGCCATCCAAATCCCGGCGATACCCCAATGGAACGTGAATCCCAATAGATATCCGGCAGGTATGGCTATGATGAAATAAGCGAGAAACGAGATCCACATAATCGCTTTCACGTCGGCTAGCCCTCGTAAGGAGTTCGCTAAAATGATTTGTGCGCTGTCTCCTATTTGATAGAGCATCAATATGGGGAGTAGTGTCTTCACGATTGCGTTGACATGAAGATTATCCGTAAATATTAATCCAAGCCAGGATTGGGTCATGAATAAAGTGGTGCAGACAATACAAACGACAATAAGCCCCAGATGAAGCCCGGCAATGGTGATCTTACGCACCATATACCAGTCGTTCGCCCCTTTATAATAACTGGTACGAATCGCTACGGCGGCTCCAAGACCTAAATAGATGGTAAAACTGATCGTTGATATGGTAATGGCTATTTGATGGGCGGCAAGCTCAAGGCTACCCAGCCAACCCACCATGATGGCGGTGACGCAGAATGTTCCCGCTTCCAAGCCTTGTTGTAGACTGATCGGCCAGCCTATGGAATTCAGCCTTCTCCAACTCTGCTTATTGATACGAATATGGGTGAAACCTTTCCGGTAAGGCTTATAGTCGGTTCGCAGCATGAATACGGCGATGAAAAGCAATAGCATGATGATACGCGAGATAAAGGTGCTTATACCTGCCCCAAGCAGTCCGAGTTCCGGCATTCCGCATTTTCCGTAAATGAGGATATAGTTGCCGATAATATTCAATAGATTTCCTGTCAACAAGACCCACATGGATATGGATGAGTTGGCTATGCCTTCCACGAATTGACGGAATGAATTATAAAGCATTACGAATAGGATCGAGACTAATGAGACCGCGAAATAAGGTCTTATCAATGGCAAGAGTTCTTCGGGTTGGCCTAAAGAGTCTAGGTTTAGGTAAATCCCCAGTAAGACGGCTATCAATAATAAGGTGGTAGTCATATTGGCAACCAGACTGTTTTTGAGCCAGCCTCCGATCACGATCTTTTTATTCATCGCTAAATTTTGTCCGATCAGCGGGGTAAGATTATAGGAGAATCCGGTTCCCATTATGATAAATGCGTTTATTACATTATTGACGAACGATGCCGCCGCTAGTTCCTCCGTACTGTGTTGTCCCACCATGATGGTGTCTGCCAATCCGGTGATGATAGCCCCCAATTGTCCAATGATGATAGGTACCCCTAACATTACTAAGGATTTATAATATTGTTTGTAACCCGCTATTCTATTGTACATATGTATTGTTCTGTTATTAATGATGGTGTAAAAATCCTTGATCGTATGTGCCGGATATACGATAGAGTTGTTCTAAATGAAAATGTAAAGATAAATTAGAAGGAATAGGGTGCGGATACAGTAGAACCTCTCGTAGTCCAATGGACGAACAAGATGCTTTTAGTCGTAAAAAAATAATATTCGAATTTACAGCTCATACCTCTTCTTAGATTTAGCGGTGCAAAATTACGTAAAATCACTGGAATCCGCAAACCTTCAAAATTACCTTTGTTTTTGGGATCGTACTTTTTTTATATCTTTACGGTTATAAGATAAATGAATGATTATGGATCAGTTCGTAGAACAATTAAGGCAGGTGTCTCCTTTATCAGATGAGATCGTGGGGCAGCTGTTGGAAGAAATGAAAGAGGTTTCTTTTGCTAAGGGAGAATTATCGATTCGGGAGGGAGAAAGAGATCCGTTCGTTTGGTTCGTGAAAACCGGATTGGTCCGGGCTTTCGTGGAGCGTGAGGGGAAAGATATCTCGTTATGGTTCGCCTCAGATAGCGAGGTGATCAATTTTGTTTATCGGAATATCTCCGCCTATAATGTTCAAATGGTGGAGAATACGACATTATTGAGAATACCGAAAACGAAATTGGATTACCTATGCCGGAGCTCCCTTGAGTTGGCCAATTGGGGGTTGAAAATACAAGATTACTATCTTCGGGAATATGAGAACTATTTTATAAACGATAGTTGGATGGAAGCTCGTGAACAATATGAGTCATTGCTGAAAACCCGTCCGGACTTGATCTTGAAACTACCCTTGAAACATATCGCCTCCTATTTACAGATAACCCCACAGTCATTGAGCCGTATCCGTGCTTCCGTAAAAAAATAGGGAAAAGTCATTATTTATCATAGGGTAATTTTTCTTGTTTTCAATAGCCATATCTTCGCGTCGTTAAAAACGTGAAGTGGATAATATGAAAATGAGTGGAGAAAAGGCGATCCATCGCCAAAAGTTGGAGCGTGGTTTACTAACCCAAAAGATTTCAAGACTATTTCTGAAATATACGATACCGGGAGTAGCCGGCCTATTATTCCTCGGGATTCAGTCGGTGATTGATGGTGTGATATTAGGGCGGTTTGTCGGGGCGAACGCTTTGGCCAGCGTGAATCTGATCTTACCTTGCTATAGTTTGATGACGGCTTTGTCTATCGTGATAGGAGTAGGGTGCCAGACCTTGATCGGTATAAACCTCGGACGTTTGGATCGGCAAGAGGCGAATAACGCTATAACTACCTCGTTCTTGTTTCTTGGAGGAATATCCGTTTTGATTAGCGGGTTGATTTATATATTCGCCGGAGATATTGCCCGTATGTTAGGTGCGAATGACGTATTGGTTACGGGAGCCGTGGATTATATTCGTTCCTTTGTCCCGTTTTTCCCTTTATTATCATTGATGTTCTTAGGAGATTATATGATTAAGGCGATGGGGCATCCGCTTTATGCCATGATCGTAATGGGAAGTACGGTGTTGATTAATATCGGTCTGGATCTTTTGTTTATCCCGGTAATGGGTTTAGGGATTAAGGGGGGCGGGATTGGCTACAGGTTTGGCCTTTACCTTGGGAGCGCTGTTCAATATTCCCCGGATGTTCCAGCGAGGGCAAGTCGTAGCGGTACAAAGAGGACGTTTCCGTTGGCCTTTGGTCTGGAATGCGTTATACAATGGCTCTTCGGAAGGAATATCCGAGCTATCTGCCGGAATCACGATTTTTTTGTTCAATATAACGATGATGCGATATTTAGGAGAGGATGGAGTCGCCGCCTTTACGGCGATTAACTATATCTTGTTTATCGCCACCACGGTATTCTTAGGGATATCCGATGGAATTATACCGATTATCAGTTATAATTTCGGGGCGGGAAGATTGGACCGGATCGAGAAAGTGCTGAGATTAGCAGGGCGTGTTAATTTTATGATAGGTATAACGTTATTCGCCATCTTATTCTTTTTCGGGCAACAGATCACGTCCTTTTTCTTTAAGGGAGGAGAGGCTTTGGACGCTTTGGCGATCGCTAATTACGGCATAACGATTTATTGCTTCACCTTCTTGATAAGTGGGCTGAATATATTGGCCTCCAGTTATTTCACGGCTATCGGCAACGCTAAGCTGTCGGTTGTTATCTCTATGCTGCGTAGCTTGGTATTCGTAACCTTTGGTATTATCGTTTATCCTTCTTTATTCGGCATCCAAAGTATTTGGTATAATGTACCGGTGGCGGAGTTGTGTACGTTATTTATCTCCTTTATGTTGGTAAGGAGAGAACTTTTAAAAGAGGCCGTGCTGAAAAATTAATCAGCACAACCCTCTTAATTTCTTATTCGATATTCTTCCGTATCTTCGTCAGATACTCTTTCATCTTCTCGGAATCCTTATCCTTGATGATTTCTTGCAGGATATGCAATTCCTCTTGTATCCGCTCGATTTGGCGAGGGGTACGGGGGTTGAAAAGGATCTCGGTCAATAGATAATCGTCCTCGGACAGAAGGCCGCGGGCGATTTTCATATGGCGTTTGAACGTCGTACCCGGAGCGTCCTGATGCTTCATCGTAGCGGCAAATACCATAGTGGAGGCGAAAGGGATACCTAGTGAGTAGGCTACCACTTTATCGTGCTCCTCGAACGTGTATTCGCAGATATGCAAGCGGAGGCTGGAATAAATATCCTTGAAGAAGATCTTGCCCAGATGATCGCCCTCGGAGATAATAATCGTATTCTCTTTCTCCAGTTGTCCCAGATTAGCGAATGTAGGTCCGAACATCGGGTGAGTGGAGACATACGGGAAACCGCATGTCTCATAAAACTCCTTCAAATAAGTCTTCACGGAAGCTATATCGGAAATGATGCAATACGGTTGCAAGTAAGGCATTACGGCCTTGAAAGCCTCTATCGTGTAACTTAACGTCACGCAGTTGATGACCAACTCGGGATTGAAATCCTTAACCTCTTCCGGGCTTTGTAGGCGAAGGGCATTATAGATAAAACGCATACGTTTCGGATCTTTCTCCAATACGGCTACCTCATGATCAAAACTAAGCAGGTCAGTAAAGAAAGAACCCATCTTTCCTGCGCCTAAAATCAATATTTTCATCTTATAAATTATTGTTCGTTCATGATAATCATTTGCTGGCGCACGGATTCCTCATGGATCTCCTTCAAGATCTCCTTTACAAAGTCCGGGCTCAGGTCCATTTGCTCACCCATGCTGGAGCGCTTCTCTAAGATCTCGCTGTAACGGGGAGACTGTAAGATCGGCATGTTGTGCTCTTTCTTATAAACGCCGATCTCCTTGGAGATACGCATACGTTTAGCCAAAAGCTCCAATAATTGCTCGTCGATACCATCGATCTGGCGGCGAAGAGCGGTCAGGTTCTCGGTAGTCTGGTTTACGTCACGGATCACCAATAGGTTCAATACGTAATCCAATACATCCGGGGTGATTTGCTGGGAAGCGTCGCTCCATGCGCAATCCGGGTTACAATGAGACTCTACGATCAAGCCGTCGAAACTCAAGTCCATCGCTTGCTGGCAAAGTGGGGCTACCAACTCACGCTTACCACCAATGTGACTAGGATCACAGAAAATAGGCAGGTCCGGCATACGGCGGCGAAGCTCGATAGGAATATGCCACAACGGAAGGTTACGGTAGATCTTCTTGTCGTATGAGCTGAAACCTCTATGGATAGCACCCAAACGATGAATGCCCGCTCCGTACAAACGCTCGAACGCTCCGATCCACAACTCCAAATCCGGGTTAACCGGGTTCTTGATCAATACAGGTACATCAACCCCTTTTAACGCATCGGCGATCTCTTGGACAGCGAATGGATTTACCGTCGTACGTGCTCCGATCCAAAGGATATCGATACCGGCTTTCAATGCCTCGAATACATGATCTTTAGTAGCGACCTCGGTAGATACCAGCATGCCGGTCTCTTTTTTCACTTTCTTCAACCAAGCCAATCCCTCGGCTCCGATGCCCTCGAATCCACCCGGTTTCGTACGAGGCTTCCAAATACCCGCACGGAATATCTTAACGCCTCTGGAGGCTAATCCTTGGGCTGTTTCTAACACTTGCTCTTCTGTCTCGGCGCTACAAGGGCCTGCGATTACGATAGGACGTTGTGTGTCAACTCCCGGTAATGCTAACGGTTCAATCTTCATTTCCATCTTTGTGATCTATATTTTAATTTTCAATTTTCAGTTATAAATTCTCAATTCTCTTCAAGGCTTCTTCTAAAGTCTCGTTCTTGCAGCAAAGGGAGATACGGATATAACGCTCGCCACGGCTACCGAAGATAAATCCCGGCGTAAGGAATACGTTTGCCTCGTATAGCACCTTGTTGGCGATTGCCTCGCCGCTCTCGGCGGAGTCGGGGATACGTCCCCAAAGGAACATACCTACTTGGTTCTCGTCGTACTCGCATCCCAAGGTACGCATGATTTGTCCGGCAAGGTCCCGGCGGCTACGATAGACACGGTTCATGTTATCGTACCACTCTTTCTTTGCGCTTAGGGCCTCTACCGCCGCATATTGCATCGGCTTGAACTGCCCGGAGTCGATATTGCTTTTTACCTTCAGTATCCATTGGACGAATTGGGCGTTGGAAGCCAGCATCGCCATACGCCAACCCGGCATATTATGAGCCTTACTCATGGAGTTCATCTCTATACAGATCTCTTTGGCTCCCGGTATGCTTAAGATACTTAGCGGATGCTCATTCAAGATGAAGCTATAGGGGTTATCATTACATATAATAATACCGTGCTTCCGGCCGAAGGCCACCAGTTTCTCGTATAGCTCTACGCTAGCGTTCGCCCCTGTGGGCATATTCGGGTAATTGGTCCACATCAGCTTTACGTTGGAGAGATCCATTTTCTCCAGTTCCTCGAAATCCGGTTGCCATCCCAGTTCCTCTTTCAGCTCGTAAGGGATCAAACGGGCCTCTACCAGTTTGCTGACGGAACTATATGTCGGATATCCCGGGTTCGGAACCAGTACGCCATCCTCCGGATTCAAGAATGCCAGCGAGATATGCAAGATACCTTCTTTGGAGCCGATGAGTGGTTGGATCTCTGTTTTCGGGTCCAAGTCTACGTTATACCACGTCTTGTACCAATCGGCGAATCCCTTACGCAGTTCCGGTATGCCCACGTACGGCTGATAACCGTGCTCGTTCGCTTTGCGGGCATGTTCACACAACGTCTCGATGGTCTGTTCCGAAGGTGGAAGGTCGGGGCTGCCTACGCCAAGGTTAATGACGTTCTTGCCTGCGGCGTTCATCTCGGCTACTTCCTTCAGCTTCTTGGAGAAGTAGTATTCCTGTACGCTACCTACACGGTTAGCGGGTGTAATATTACACGCTTTGTTTTCCTTCTGCATATTCGCCTAATATTTTTAAGTCTTTTGTTAATGGTCTGATAGCGTCCAACGCTTGTTTGTAACGGGTGAAATCCGTGAAAGTAAGATCAATGTAGAACAAGTATTCCCATTCACGCCCGATAATAGGCAAGGATTGTATTTTAGAGAGATTCATGTCGTAAAAAGAGAGAACGGAGAGGACTTTGGAAAGGCTGCCGGAAGTGTGGGGAAGAGCGAATACGAGAGAGGATTTGTTTTTATCGGTTCCTCGAAGCATCTCATCCGCCGTCCAACGGTCCGCTATAGCGAGGAAGCGGGTGAAATTCCGTTTGTTAGTCTCGATCCCCTCGGCAAGGACTTCCATCTTGTAGATCTGGGCGGCCAGTTTCCCGCATATCGCCGCATGTCCTTTCAGTTGGTTCTCCGAGATCCACCGGGCACTCATGGCGGTATCTTCTTTCTCTACCACCTTGGCGTTGGGCAGAGTATCGAGGAAATCGGTACATTGCATCAACGCTATCGGATGGGAGTTGACCTCTGTTACCTCGTGTATCGAGGTTCCCGGAAGCGCTACTAAGGAATGGGAGATACGTAGCTTATACTCGCCGGTAACACTCAGCCCGCTCTCACGGATCAGCTCATGGTTTTGAAGGAGGCTTCCCGCTATCGTATTCTCGATGGCCATCATGCCTAGTACGGACGGGTCTTTCTTGATCGTCGTGATAACATCCCGAAACGTATTGCAAGGGATGATTTCTATTTCTTCACCTTCATGATAATTACGGGCGGCGATGTCGTGATACGAACCGGCTATTCCCTGTATTGCTACTTTCTTTTTCATCTTGTTTCTCTATTTTTACTCTAAACTGTTACAAACAAAAAAAGTCCCACCGAAACCGGCAGGACTTTATATTTTATTGATATTTATATTCAATCATCAACGCTTTACATACAAACTCCTGCCCTTACTCTGCTAAAGTAAAAGTAATAAAAGTAATATGTAAAGCTAAATCGATTCATTGTCTGTTTGTTTTTAAATACGCAGCAAAAGTAACGCTTTTTTGGAAACTACAAGCAAAAAGTGATATTTTTTTTCTGTTACATTTAATTTTTATCTTAACTGTTTCTGAACTTCTGTGGAGATACGCCTACGTACCGTTTAAAGTACTTACCGAAAAAGGATACATTCGGGAAGTTCAAGGAGTAAGATATCTCTTGGATAGTCAAGTCCGTAGCCATCAATTGCGATTTTGCGTCCATGATTATCATATCGGCTATGATATCGGATACGGAACGTCCTGTCTTTTGCTTGATGATCATGCAGAGGTGCTGGGGAGAAATACTTAGTTGGCTGGCGTAAAAAGCCGTTTGTCGCTTTGAGGTATAATTCTTCATCACCAGTTGGATGAATTTCTTGTGGATCTCGTCGCTACGGGTCGTTATCTTGTTAGGCCATGATTTTCCTTGATACAAATCACTGATCCCATGGATCATGGTAAGCAGGATATGTTTCACCATCTCCCTGTTTATGGATTTCTCTTTCGCTTGTACCCGCTCTAGCAAATGGAAATAATCGTTAATGAAGTCCGCCCGGTCCTCACTCAGTGATATGATCGGATTCTCGTAGATAGTAGGTAAGGCGCTCATCGTAGACTTTATCATGTTCACGCAGTCCATGAACTCGGATGAGAATCCTATAAAGGAAAGGCGGAAACTCTCTTTCTGCTCACAGAACTGAATAATGCTTCCCGGCATCAAGGTGATGAAATCATTCGGTTTCAAAGTGTACTCTGTCAAGTTGATGGATGCCCTTAAATTTCCTTCAACGCATAAAGCGAAAATACCTGCTTTTAACCGGCAAGTCTGCTTGTAAAAGTTTAAGATTGCCTCGGTAATGTCGTTTCCTACGACATAATCCCGGGGCAAATCTAATTGTGGTAAGTTTGCGTTCATCCGTTAATTTATTAATGATTGAACACAAAAATAATAAAAGTGGTGTTGAGTTACTGGATAATTTAAAAATAGACCAATTAATCCTTGAATCAGACTTATTCCGCTTGTGCTTCCTTATTTCTTTTATGCAGGCTTTTCAGTTCGAAGGATAGCATGACACGGAATATACCTATTATTAATAAGGCATAAGCGATCATGTAAACCAACGTGAAAGCCCCTAGGGCGGGTTGCCAGATAACACCGATGGAGCAAAGGATAGCCAAGATACCGAAGACCATGTACCAACCCCAGTTCCGTGTACCGTATCGTTTCAGGTCCATCGAGTAACCGGTAGCCGAGAAGCCTCTGAACATAAGCCAGAATGCCAAGACAAACGGAAGCACCTCCATGCTAAGTCCCGGGCTTGCCATCAAGAATATACCTAAGATCAAGTCGATAATACCTCCGGCCAAATACCATCCCCAACTGCTGATACCCTTTTTGTTCGCCAAGGCGAAAGCGATCTCGAACAAGCCGCTTACGAACATAGAGACGCTGAATAAGATACTAAGCGCTACGTAGCTCGCCAATGGCGCGAACATTAAATAAATAGCGACGATGATGTAAAGCAGTCCGACCAATAGTGATAACCACCAATTCTTGACCGCATAATCCATTTTATCAATAAATGTTTTCATATTGGATAATATTTGTATTGTAATTACCCAATTAACAAAGGGAAGGAAGAAAAAGTTCTGGGTATTTGTGGCTAGGATATCCTTAAAAACTTTGTCCTTTGGAAATTAATTCTTTTCTTTGACGTTTCAAATCAATATAGGTATATAAGTACGAGGATTATGATGAAAAATTTGATAGCGATAACTTGTTTTGTCGTGGCGTTGGTGTCTTGTAATAAGGTGGAACATAAGCTGGAAGGGAAATGGCAATTGAAAACCGTAGAGGCGAATGGGGTGGTCCAGACGGTGGATACGGTTTGGTATAACTTCCAGACCTCTTTGTTCGAGTACCAATTATATGACCCAGCAAAGGACGTATATCGTACGAATTTCGGTTATAAGACGTTGGAGGGAGATACGAGACTGGATCTGGAGTTGGTCAACTATGGAGGTACACCTTTGGAACAATTCATGCGTTATACGGATTGGACCTCACCTAAACAAACTTTCACGATCGAGCAGTCATCTGTGACGAATCTGGTAATGAGCTGCGAAGGAAGAACGTATACGTTTAAGAAATTCTAAGATATCATGTGCTGTTTGATCTCAGTCCCTCATAAGGAGTACTCCAGTACTCCCTAGGAAGTACTGCGATACTCTTTGCGGAGTACTGGAGTACTTCTTACGAAGTACTCTCAGCGATGTTAGATCATGCGATCAAATCCGCTTCTATAGCTTGTGCCACCTTGATTAAATCGGCGGGGGCTATCTGTATCTGCAAGCCTCGTTGTCCGGCGCTTACATAGATCTTATCGAAGCCGGATGCCGTAGGATGGATATATGTAGGGAAATGCTTTTTCATGCCGATAGGCGAGCATCCTCCCCGGATATAACCGGTAAGCGGTAACAACTCTTTCACGGGGATCATCTCACATTTCTTGTTCCCGGATACCTTGGCCGCCTTTTTCAAGTCCACCTCGTCCGCTCCGGGGATCACGCATACGAAATAACCGCTCTTATCGCCATGTAAGATCAAGGTCTTGAATACTTGGGCGATATCTTCCCCTAGCTGCTCCGCTACATGCGTAGCGCTCAGATCATTCTCGTCTACTTCATAAGGCACGAGCTGGTAGGCGATCTTAGCCTTGTCCAGCAGGCGCGCCACGTTTGTCTTATTAATCTTCTCTTTCATCGTTTAGATCCCTTTCATGGATAATTGAACACGTTTTCTGGATAGGTCTACGCTTAGAACCTTCACCTTGACATGCTGATGGATGGAGACCACTTGGGTAGGATCGCTTACGAAACGATCCGCCAGCTCGGAGATATGGACAAGCCCGTTTTCCTTGATTCCTACATCGACGAAACAACCGAAGTTGGTGATGTTGGTCACGATACCGGGCAATACTTGCCCTTCTTTCAAATCCTCGATCGTTTTCACCGTAGGATCGAACGCGAATACTTGGATCGTTTGGCGGGGATCACGGCCCGGTTTATCCAGTTCCTCCATGATATCAAGCAAGGTAGGCATCCCGACCTTATCCGTAAGGTAGTCCGTTAGTTTTAGTTTCTTTTTAAGCGCTTTGTCGGTGATCAGGTCGGCTACCGAGCATTTTAGGTCCTTGGCCATCCGTTCGACGATCGGGTAGCTCTCGGGGTGTACGGCCGAGTTGTCCAACGGGTTCTTTCCGTCGGGTATCCGTAGAAATCCAGCGCTTTGTTCGAAAGCCTTCTCTCCCATACGGGGGACTTTCATCAGTTCTTTCCGGGAAGTGAAGGGTCCGTGCTCCACCCGGTAATTCACGATGTTTTGCGCTAGCGTAGGGCCTAATCCCGAGATGTAAGTCAGCAAATGCTTGCTCGCCGTATTCACGTTTACACCTACTAAATTCACGCAACTCTCCACGGTTTGATCCAGACTCTTTTTCAAGGCGTTTTGCTCTACGTCATGCTGGTATTGGCCGACACCGATACTCTTCGGGTCGATCTTGACCAACTCGGCCAAAGGGTCCATCAGCCGGCGACCGATGCTGACAGCTCCGCGTACCGTGACGTCGTATTCGGGAAACTCCTCCCTAGCGATCTTGGACGCGGAGTAGATAGAGGCTCCGTTCTCGCTGACTACGAACACTTGTACCTTGCGGTCGTATCGTATATTCGTGATGAACTGCTCGGTCTCACGGCTGGCCGTACCATTACCGATGGCAATGGCATCTATGGCGTAAGTGGCTACTAACTGGGCGACCTTAGCGGCGGCTTTGCCCTTCTCGTTCTGGGGCGGATGCGGGAAGATCGCCTCGTTATGCAGTAAATTCCCCTGCGCATCCAGACAGACCAACTTACATCCGGTACGGTAGCCGGGGTCTACGCCTAATACCCGTTTTTGTCCCAAAGGGGGGGCGAGCAGCAATTGCCGGAGGTTCTCGGCAAATACCCGGATCGCCTCCTCATCGGCTTTCGCCTTGCTCTGGTTGGAGAACTCCGTCTCGATAGAGGGCTTCAGCAGGCGTTTGAAAGAATCGTCGACAGCTGTAGCCACTTGCTCGGAAACCTCTCCACGACCTTTTACGAAACGCCGGTTCAAGCGATCCAGACAAGATTCCGCGTCGGGAGAGATACTTACACGAAGGATACCTTCCGCCTCTCCCCGTCGGAGAGCCAATAAGCGATGGGAACTGGCCCGGTTCAAAGGCTCGCTGAAATCAAAGTAATCCCGGTATTTAGCGCCTTCCTCTTCTTTCCCCTTGATCACTTTGGATGTGATCATGGCGGTATGAGCGAAAGAGTTACGTACGGTATTACGTGCCGATTCGTTCTCGTTAATCCATTCGGCGATAATGTCCCGTGCCCCTTGCAAGGCTTCTTCGGCGTTTTTCACTTCCCCCTTGATAAAACTCTTGATGCGTGCGGATAGGTTATTCTCGTTTTGCATCATAACGATCTTAGCCAAGGGTTCCAGTCCTTTCCGGCGTGCGATCTCCGCCTTGGTGACCCGTTTCGGTTTGTAAGGGAGATATAAATCCTCGATCTCGGTGCTATCCCAAGACTCCTCGATGCGTTTCCGGAGCTCGGGAGTAAGTTTCCCTTGCTCTTCTATCGTGGCGAGGATCGTTTCCTTTCGTTTGCTCAGTTCCGTCAGTTTATCCAGTTGATCTTTGATGGCACCGATTTGCACCTCGTCCAGTCCTCCGGTCACCTCTTTCCGGTAACGACTTATAAAAGGTATGGTAGCGCCTTCGTTCAAGAGCCCGATTGTCCGTTCCACTTGTCCTTCCGGAATTTGTAGAAAACGGGCTATAAGCGTGTGAAATACGTTTGTCATATCTAGTTTTCTTAGAATTGGAGTACAAATATACGGTTTTGCTTATATTTTCGGTCGGGATGCTCACTTCTTGGGCTTATTATTTGTATCTTTCATTAATTTTCAAGAATTTTACGGCCGGAATATTCAAGCCTTTGATTAAAAAAATCAACATGGAAGTTAATACTACGGAGAACAAAACTTTGGAACAGGATTATAGGGATTTAGCAGGATTGTTATCTAATATCGTGGACTCGTTGCCCATCTACTTTTTCGTGAAGGATACGGGTGATAATTTCAGGTACGTGTACTCCAGCCCTTTGATGAACCAACTTTACGGACGATATCATAATGATGTGGTCGGGAAAACAGATTTTGACCTATTTCTAGATCCGGTCGTCGCCCAATCTTTCAGGGATATGGACGAGGAGGTGGTGAAAACGGGTAAGATGCAGCGTTTCGTGGAGCAAATGATCGATCCGAAAGGTATCTTGCGTACTATGGATACGATGAAACTGCTAGCGCCCCGTGAGGATAAGCCTCCTTATTTAGTAGGGATTTCATGGGATATTACAAAGCAAAGGCAGGTCGAGGAGGAGTTGCATAGTTATAATAAGCGCTTGGCGCTCGCTTGTCAAGCGGGTAAGATCTACCCGTGGCTTTGGGATCTGGTAAACGGTACGGCGGAGCTTTCCTTGGAAGAAAACGGCCAGATCAAGCATGTGCAGATCACCCACGCTAGTTTTACGGAGAAGATCCATCCGGATTACCGGAAGGTCTATGAGAATATTACAACCGCTTTCATGCGGGGCGAGATCGATTCCATGCGATTCAGTTTCCCTTGTCGTTATTTCTCGGATGAGTATGTATGGCTGGAGAAGATCGGTGAGGTCTATGAGGCCGATCCGGACGGCAAACCGATCCGCTCGATCGGAATCCTTCGGGATATGACCGTCGATAAACGGCACGAGGCGGATGTACAGGCCAAGCGTTTGGCGGAAGAGAGCGACCGGATGAAGTCCGCTTTTATCGCTAACATGAGCCATGAGATACGTACCCCTTTAAATGCCATCGTCGGCTTTTCTACCTTATTGGCGGAGAGTGACGATGAGGAGGAAAAAAAGGAATATCTGAGGATCATAGAGAGTAGCAATGAGTTTTTGTTGCAGTTGATCGGTGATATCTTGGATATCTCGAAGATCGAGTCCGGAAAGATGGAGTTTATTTATACGACCCTGCGTTTGAGTGAGATATTCGCTCCCCAGCAGCAAGCTTTCGCCTTGAGAGTGGCCCCGGGTGTAAAGGTTATCTTTGAGTCGGACGGTAATGACTATTGTATTGTGTCGGAGAAGACCCGTTTGACTCAGGTTTTGACCAATTTCCTTTCCAACGCCGTGAAGTTCACCAGCTCGGGTTCTATACGGTTTGGTTATCGTTTGACCGATGATGGTATCTATGTCTACGTAACGGATACGGGTATGGGAATCAGTAAGGAGTCTCAAGCGAGCATATTCAATCGTTTCGTGAAATTGAACAGCTTTAAGCAAGGAACAGGATTAGGTCTTTCTATCTGCAAGACGATTATTGAGAAGTTGAAAGGTAAAATCGGGGTTGAGTCGGAGGAGGGAAAGGGCTCTACATTCTGGTTTACGATACCTTGCCAACCGATGAAAGTGAAATAAGACATTCAAGTTTGGTTGGAATTTATAGGTAAATCACCTCATCCGCCAACAACCGAATCTCATCCGGATTATGTGACGTGAAAAGAATGATCCGTTCTTCTTTCATTTGCTTTTCTCGTATTCGTTCTATAATACGATGGCTTAAGGCTTCATCCAAGCCTTTGAACGGCTCGTCCATCAAAAGGAGAGGAGAAGGGTATGCCAATGCCCTAGCTATAGCGATACGTTGTTGCTGTCCGTAACTAAGCTCTTTAGGATATCGGTTCCCGAAGGGCTCCATTTCCATTTCCTGTAAGTGTTTTTGGGCAATTCGCCGGGCTTTCTCCTCCGTGAGAAAAGAGGAGAGGGGGAGGATGATATTTTCTTCTGCGGTTAGATGGGGCAGGAGTTGCGGTTGTTGGAATATGGTGGCGATTCCAAAGTGTCTTGTGGGATGTATCTCTCCTTCCGTAGGCAATAAGATATCTCCGATTAGGTTTAATAACGTTGTTTTTCCTTTGCCTGAAGGTGCGCTAATTCCATAAATAATCCCTTTTTGAAAGGAATGGGAAAAGTGCTGTATGCCGTATTGGTAACTTATATCTTTCGTGTCTAAAACTGATAATGTAGGGGTGGGGATGGTCTGATCCTCATTTGCGAAAGATATTTTAGGGGTGATATCAGCGACTTTGCTAATTCCTTTGTCAAAAAAGAAACTGATGAATACCGCCACGATTGTCCAAGCGAGCAGCTCAGGGACAGCGATAAAGTTTTGCGCCCTTTTCATCTCGCTTCCGATTCCGAATGCGCATTGCGACAAGACTTCTCCCATAATGATCGCACGCCAGCCGAATCCGGCGGCGGAGGCAAGTCCGCTATATAAGAATGGCTTTAGCTGCGGATAGATGATCTGGAATAAGACATTGGAACGTCTTATATGGAATTGACGTGCCATAATGGATAAACCCGGACGTAGATCGAGGATTCCCCGTGTCAGATTCTCTGTTAGTAGCGGGAACATGGTGAGGAAGGCGATCATCAAAGGGATACTTTCCGGATTTAGGAATATAAGCGCCAAAAGTATGAAGGATATGACCGGGATCGAGCGCATGATGGCAAGCAGAGGTCTGAATAATTCATACACCCACTCAAAACGGGCGAATAACCCGGCCATCCCTATCGCACAAACGAATGAGATCGACATGCCTAAGATTCCCCGGAGTATAGTCGCTCCGACCGACTGATAGAAACTACTGGAGACGAGCCATTCGCAAAGTGTCCGTACGAGCCGGGGAAGTGAAGGTATCAGCTCCGGTTGGTTGGCTATAACGGCGAATAGTTGCCATCCCGCCAAGAGGATAGCGGTAGCGACTATTGTAGTGATTGTTTTTCGCAATCTCATTGTTTTTCGGGGATAAATCCGGCATCGGGAAGCCTCCCGCCGACGGCCTTGGGTTCATACTGTTCGATGAGACGCAGGAAATCCATGACGGCGTTTTTCGCCTCGATAGCCGATAAATAATGGATTTTACACCGCTCGATACTCTCAGGAGTTAAGGCCCCTTGGGCGAAGATTCCATGTTCTTCCAAAGAATGGATGGTCTCTTTCGGATATCGTACGGCTTTTTGGCAGGAGGCTCGTAAGGCATCCTCAAAAGCGATACGATATTTCTCCATCGTCGGGGTGTATACGACCGCTGTTTGGGCGAATCCGAGGGTATCGTTGTCTGTAAAATGATTCAAGTCCGCAGTTATTCGTAAGCTGCTGTCTTTCTGTAAAGCGATGCTTAGAAACGGTTCCCCGAGCACGGCACGATTTACTTTTCCGGCTAAGATGCCTTGGGTGATTTCCCCGGCGGTATTGAAGGCGTAATTCAAAGGATAATCTAATCGTTGGCGGCCGAGATAGTACCGGGTAAGGATATCGGGAGTCGTACCGTTGCCGAATACATACAATGCCGGTTCTTTCAAGGGAGTTTTCTCAACGAGGTAAAGGGTTCCCCAGATCGGGCACCCCGCTAGTTTGATCTTGATCCCTTTATTGTACAAGTTCGCCGCATTGATCATGGGGAGTACGGCTATGTCGGTCTCCTGCTTGATCAGTAAGGCTTGCGCCAGATCGGGCGAGTCTACCACTTTTACTTGTACTTTCTTGTTATCTATAATTGGAGGATTCTCAAGCCAATCGGCGAATGCGATAACGGATGGACCACGAAGTACCGAAACCTTGATTACGGTATCTTCCGTTTGTGCGTGCCGGCAACCGGAGCAACAAAGTATGAATAGTAGAAAAATGTATTTAATCATATCTAGACCTCTATAAAACAATTAAGGATTGCCTCCCGGCAACCCCTAACCAACTTTGTTAACCTTAAATCTAATACTATTATGAAAAAACCACAGTGCAAATGTACTGTTTTCTATATATCTGTCAATAGAATAAATGCTAATTAGTGTTTTGAGGTTCATAAGAAAAGCTAAAAAGCCTTCTTTTGAGTCGCTAGGCTAACCAAAACAATCGTTATCGCCGATAATGGCAAAGCAAATAAGATCGGATCTATCGCATGCCACGGATATACATCGATCAAGACGTCTTGTCCGAATAAAGCCTTGCAAAGTCCTACCGGAGCCGCTTCCGCCTTATGAAGGAACAACATGGCGAATAAACTGGCCAAGCCTCCTACCCATAAGCTGGCCAAGGCCCCTTGCCGGGTAGCCCCTTTCCAATATAGCGAGCAGAAATAGGTAGGTAGGAATGTAGCCGCGCAAATACCCATGAACAAGGCGGTGCCTCGTGCGATAATACTTGCGCTTAGCGTATAGCAGATAACGTAGCTGACCAAGATAGAGCATAGCACGCCGATACGTACACCTAATGTAGAGTTCGGATTTTTGCTACGTCCTAGTTTGGGGAATGCGTCTGCCCCGAAAGCCGCTCCCATGGTATGAAATTGCGCGCTAAGGGTAGACATACTGGCAGAGAGAATACAAAGCATGAAAACCGCCCCGAACCACTCCGGCATCGCTTTATTGATAAATAGGGGGATGATCTTGTCCATATCTTTTACCGCCTCGGAGGCGACTACACCTTCCGTCTTGAGGAAAAACAAATTAGACAAGGCTCCCACGTGATAAATCGCCCCTACCGTGACAATCAAGAACACGCAGCCGATCAATACGCCCCTGTTGAGTTGCTTGGTACTTTCCACCATCATGAAGCGTACGACTAGTTGTGGCTGCGCTAAGCAACCGATTCCTACGCCAAGGATCAATGAGGTAACCAATGTATACCATTGTGGAGAGCCTGAGATGGGCATAGCTGTCCACCCTTGATGTCCCAAGGCCTTGAAGCGTTCGGGCACCATGGGGGCGATATCCGTCAACTTCTGGTTTGCCTCGATAAAGCCCATGTCCATGATATGGTAAAACCAAAATAGCAGGAATAGCATACAAGCGAACATGATAACCGCTTGCAACGCATCCGTATAAAGTACTCCCTTGATTCCACCCGTAATCACGTAGGCCGCTACGATCAAGGTGAAGATCAACAAGGCCAGATGAAGGTCGATATGAAACATCTGCTCAATGAAGACGGCTCCTCCCTTCATCACCACGGCGGCGTAGAGGGGCATGCCGATGAAAATGATCGAGGCGATGAAGATCTGTATAGACCGGGACTTATAGTGTAATCCCAATAATTGCGGGAAAGTCCGTGCGTTATGTTCTTCGCCTAACTTCCGGGTCCTTCGTCCGAAAAAGATAAAGGCTACCACTACGCCCATGAACATGTTCAATAAGCAAAGCCATTGAATACCCATGCCGAACGTAGCGGCTACGCCGCCGAAACCAACGATCGCCGATGCCGAGATAAAGGTCGCCCCGTAAGACAGGGCCATGATAATGGGGTTTACTTTTCGTCCGCCTAATAAATAATCACTGGCGTTTTTCGTCTGCCTGTATCCGAGATACCCTAACCAAGCGATTACAAACATGTAAATGATGACAATAATGCCTAATGTTAGCGTACTCATTTTCGTGATTCTTTAGTAGGGTTTGTTTTTTCGTCGTCTTCTTTATTCCAAGTGGTTATCCCGAACCAAATAGAAAATAGGAGGCAGGCGAACGCTAGAAGGTAAGCCAGCCAAATACCGGGGTCGCTGATTCCGAACATATATCCGTGCCTATTAAAGTTTTATTAGATCACTTTCACAGATATACTCGAGATTCTGACGGCGGATTACCTCACGGGCGCTTTCTCGGTTGTTCGTACGCAAGATCAAGATCGCTTTTTCCCGGATGGAGAAACAATACATATATTCTATGCTGATGCCCGCTTTCGTGAAATAAGATAATGTATTGGCAAAACTTCCGGCGCATGAGCTGGTTACGATCGCTAATACGTCGGTCAGGTTTGCGCTGACGTTGTTTTCTTTTAATATCTTGTATGCCTTCTGGGGATCGCTTACGATGATACGAAGGATTCCATACTCGGAGGTGTCGGCTACGGTGGCCGCGATGATGCGGATGCGCTCTTCTGCCAATAACGCTAATATCTCGCTTAATTTCCCGTACTTGTTTTCTAGGAAAATAGAAATTTGATTGACTGTCATAAGGTGTTATTTTAATTGTTTATTTAACAAAGCTTGCGATGATCTTTCACTCGTACCGCCTTACCATCTGTGGTTGGCAAAGATCCCTTGGCTACCAGCTTGATACGCGGCGTAAGTAATAATTCGTCCTTCAACTGACGGGTGATACCTTTCGTCAAGCGCTGTAAGGCTGAATAATCATCGGTGAATAGGTCGCTCAACTCTACCTCGATCAACATCTCGTCGCTGTTGCCGATCGTTTCGAGGGTGATCAAGTAATTGCTGCCCAATTCCTTGAATTGCATCAATATCTTTTCGATTTGGATGGGGAACAGGTTCACGCCCTTCAAGATTATCATATCGTCGCTACGTCCTTTGAAACGGGCAAGGCGTTTATGGGTACGTCCGCAAGGGCAATCACCCGGTAAGATGCAAGTAAGGTCACGGGTACGATAACGGAGTAAAGGCATCGCCTCCCGGTTGATGGTGGTTAATACCAATTCTCCGACCTCTCCCTCGGGCACCGGTTGCAAGGTAACCGGGTCTACGATCTCTACGATCACGTTGTCTTCCCAGATATGCAAGCCGTTCTGCTCCGTACATTCGAAGGCTACACCCGGCCCGTTCATCTCCGACATACCGAAACAGTTGTAAGCCTTGACACCCAGAAGCTGCTCGATGCGTTTACGTTGTTCTTCCGAGTGTGGCTCGGCACCGATACATACGGTGTGTAGTTTGGTATCCTTTCTGGGGTCTATTCCCTCCTCATACATAACCTCGGCCAAACGGGTGGCGTAGCTCGGTATGATATGTAAGCAGGTCGTGCCGAAATCGGTGATGAACTTAATCTGTCGTTTGGTATTACCGGCCGCCGCAGGCACTGTCAACGCACCTAGTTTTTCTGCTCCATACTGGAAACCGAGGCCACCGGTAAACATGCCGTAGCCGGATGTATTCTGAAATACGTCCGTATCCCTTAGCCCTACCATATACATGCAGCGGGCTACTTGGTTAGCCCATTGGTCCAAATCCTTGGCGGAATGTAAGACAACGGTGGGATTACCTGTTGTTCCACTGGAAGAGTGGATACGTACGCATTTCTGTAACGGGATGGCTGCCAATCCGAACGGATAGTTATTTCTAAGATCATCTTTCGTTGTAAACGGAAGTTTTTGTAAATCTTCCAAGGACTGAAAACTGTCCGGGGTAATTCCTTTCTCTTTGAATATCTTATGGTAAAAAGGGGAGTTGCCCGCTAGTTCTATGGTTTGTTTCAGTCGTTCCAGTTGGAATTTTACCAGATCTTTACGATCCATGGTTTCTATTTCTTTCTGCCAATACATCATCGTTTTTTCAATTAGAGTGTGTTTAATTCATGAAATTAGATTGCAAATGTATCTTTTATTTTGGATAATGCCATGCTTTTGTGTCAAAATATTAGTAATGACCTTTTGAAAATAAGAATTATTAGGCGGTAAGCCGTTGTAAATAAAAAAATAATAGTTATTTTTGTCCATTACGCAATTTAACTTTATGTATGGGCCATGGGAAAATATGACCACCTTTCCAAAGAAGAGTTGATTCAAAGGATTGAGAGACTGGAAGCCGATCTGGAAAAAGCCACTTTGACACCATCCGCGAGCGATAACGAACTTGAGATGCGCCAAAGCCAGCATACGATCAACTTCTTAAATATCTTGATGGATACGATCTTGTCGAACGTATTTGTGGAGATCACGGTGAAAGATATTTTCAACGGTTTCCGGTATATCTATTTTAATAAGGCGGCGGAGGAATTTACGGGGGTCAAGGCGGAAGATATCTTAGGGAAGACGGATTTCGAGCTTTTCCCTGATTCCCGGCGGGCGCATGAGATCCGAACGGAAGATTACCATACGATCAAGACGGGACGTATGGTAAAGGAAATGGTCGAGTATGAGAAACCGAATGGAGAGGTGAGAATCGTAAATATCGTACGTTTACTGATCACGAATCCGGACCCGGGAGCCTCGCCTCTGTTATTGATCATGCTGAATGATATCACGGAGCAACGTCAAGACCAGTTGGCGCTGATGAAAGTACAAGAGGCGGATAAGATGAAAAACGCTTTTATCGCTAATATGAGCCATGAGATCCGGACCCCGCTGAATGCTATCGTTGGCTTTGCCCATCTCGTGACGGAAACGACTAATGCCAGTGAGCAAAGGGAATACTTCTCGATTATAAATAAGAATTGCGATTTATTGTTGAAACTGATTAACGATATCCTGGATTTGTCGAAGATCGAGTCCGGTCGGTTAAACTATAACGTGTCGGAAGTTGAGTTGAGGGATATTTGCCAAGAGGCCTATGTGGTACAATCCTTGAAGATGACTTCCGATGTGGCATTATTATATAACTCGGTCGCCATGCCTTCTGTTCGTCTGTGGATCGATCCGCACCGGGTAGAACAGGTCTTGTTAAATCTCTTGTCTAATGCCATTAAGTTTACTTCCAAAGGTTTTATCTCGCTTTTTTATGAGGTGGAAGATATGTTCGTACGTGTCTCTGTCATGGATACCGGAATCGGGATATCAGAGGAAAAGCTGGAGTCTGTTTTCGAGCGTTTCGTGAAATTGGATGATTTTTATCAAGGGGCTGGTTTGGGACTACCGATCTGCAAGATGATTGTAGAGCAGTTGGGTGGCGAGATCGGTGTGCGATCTGAGCTTGGCAAAGGTTCCACTTTCTGGTTCACCTTACCATTGGTTGTTACGGATAAGGCTGTTGTGTAGAAGGATGATCCTTCTGTTTTAAGTGAATGTCAACTATATTAAATAAAAAAGAAATGAAAAATGCGGTTGTCTTTTTAGCGACAGGCTTTGAGGAAATAGAGGCCTTGGGTACGATTGATGTCTTGAGGCGTGGTGGTGTACGGGTTATGATGGTATCTATTACGGGTGACCGATTGGTGATAGGAGCTCATGATATTCCGGTAATGGCTGATTACCTGTTCGAGGAGGCGGATTTCAGTTGTGTCGATGCCTTGATTTTGCCGGGTGGAATACCCGGAAGCAACCATTTAAATGCGCATGCCCATTTGAAAGAATTAGTCAAGGAGAAAACGGAGGAAGGCGTATTAATCGGTGCTATCTGTGCCGGACCGATGGTTTTAGGTGGTCTTGGATTGCTAAAAGGGAAAAGGGCTACCTGTTTTCCTTTCTTCGAGCCAACAATGGTAGGCGCTACCCCTACGGATAATGGAGTAGAGCAGGATGGAAATATCATCACAAGCAAGGGGCCGGGTTTTATGTTTGAGTTCGGCTTGACGATCTTGAGGAATCTGAAAGATGAGGAAATCGCTTTGGAAGTGGCGGATGCCTTATTATATGACGCTTTGTTGCATGGGACAAAGCATTAATGTGCTTGAAATTAAAATCCCTTGAGAGAATGTCTCTAAGACATTCTCTCAAGGGATTTTTGTTGTAAAGAGTTTTCCCTTTCCTAAATTATTTCTGGAAAGATTTTTTCATACGTGCGATATCAGTCAAATAGTCTTGCAGATCTTGCTCGTGTTCTTCTTCCTCAGCTAAGATATGCTTAGCGATATCACAAGTCGTGAAGTCGATGCCGTCCGTGAATTTAGCGATTTCTTGATAACGCAAGATGGCGCAACGCTCGGAGGCGACATTCTGGTTCAGAAGGCTTACTACGTCAAAGTCTGTCGGTGAATCATATTTGCATCGGGCTAATTCAAACCATTGTTTCGGATCAAGTACCGGAACTCCTTCCAATTCGATGATCCGGTCTGCCAATAATTGGGCGTGATGCCTTTCTTCCTCGGCATGTTCCTCGAATTCACCTTGTACGTCGGAACGCATGGCTCCTTCAACGACCAAGGCTCCTACCCAATATTGATAGTATGCTAGCCATTCTTCCGCTAACGCGGCGTTTAGTTGAGATAATAAATTGTCGACATCCAATTTCCCTCTTAAAATTTTGACGCTTTCTTTTGCCATAGCTGTATTAATTTAGAATTAAACGTATTGTTCGTTTTTTATAGTTCTAACAAGCTTACTAGGGCATTGTTTATTGTTTGTCAAAATTTTAACGTTATGCTGCGATTGTTACAATTTAGGTAATTCCCAAGGTGCCCGGTAATAGGCTTTCGACAAGGCGGTAGCTTCGTTATCGCCGACAAACAAATTGTTTTTATCATCCCAATGAACTTCCCGTTGAACCCGGCAGGAGATATTCGCCAGATGAGCCATCTTCGCTACACGGGCACCGATAGCGACATCGGCGTTCGGAAGCTCACGGCTTTTAATGCAGCTCAACATGTTTCCCACATGATTATAAAGTCCTTTGCCTTCTCCTTTCTTGAAAGGAACGGCTTCCATGCGAGCTACGTTATTGGATACGACCGGTATGACTTCCCAACCGGCCCTGTCGAGTACCATCGTACCATTCTCCCCATAGAACGCTAATCCTTCCTTACGGTTATAGAGTCCGTGATTGATTCCGCAAGCGTGATCCCAGATGATATTAAAATCATCGTAGGCATAAGTCGCCATTAAAGTATCGGGTGTCTCCATAGCGTCGTCCGGATAGGCGAACTTGCCGCCGCCTGAGAATACACGGGTGGGAAGACCCGCGTTCATTCCCTCAAGGGCATAATCCAGTAAATGTACGCCCCAGTCCGACATCAAGCCTCCGGCATAGTCCCAGAAGAAACGGAAATTATAATGAAAGCGATAAGGATTGAACGGACGTTTAGGAGCCGGGCCTAGCCACATATCGTAATCCACACCGGCGGGAGCGTCACAATCCGGTTTAACCGGAAGTGTCGGCTTGCCGTCTTGGTAAGCCCAGACCTTGACCGTACGGATCCGTCCGATATTTCCGGCTTTCAAGAAATTAGCCGCCTCGTCCCAATGCGGGTCGCTACGTTGCCATTGGCCTACCTGTACGATCCGGTTATATTTACGGGCGGCTTTTTCCATCAGGTTGCATTCCTCGATCGTATTGGAGAGCGGCTTCTCTACATATACGTCTTTTCCCGCTTGGCAAGCCCAGACCGTCGGAAGGCAATGCCAATGGTCCGGCGTACCGATAATGACTACATCTACGTCTTTATTATCGATTACTCGTCGCCAGTCCTTATATAAGTGAGGTACTTTTTTCCCTGTTTTCTTCTCAACGTCGGCAGCCCGTTTGTTTAACCATTCGTCATCGACATCGCAAAGAGCCACGCATTCCGTCTCCGGATAATCAAGAAAAGTATTCAAATCCCCGTATCCCATGCTACGGCATCCTATGAGGGCTACCTTTACTTTGTTGCTAGGGGCGGTTTGTCCGTATATGGAGGAATACGATTTACCGATAAGCGGCGATAAAGTAAGTCCGGACATGATAAGTCCGGTTTTTTGCATAAAAGTACGTCTGTTCATGATATTAGTTTTTAATACTGTTATAAATATATTCCATATCCACGTGCTCCCTTACGAGGGCGGCGAGTTTGTCATACTGCTCTTCCTTAAAAGCGGCATAATCGAAAGGACCTGTAGTCGTTTCCGTGTCAAAGCCTTCAGCTAAGTTGTCCAATACGGCCGGATTATCAAGGATACCATGCATATAACTTCCCCAGCATCGGTTGTTGAGGTAATATCCGTCCGTTCGTCCGTCTTCCAGTCGGGCTACGGGCTGTTCGGGGGCGTCGCCCAATAAGGTGGTTCGTCCCATATGTATTTCGTATCCTTTACAATCCTTATTCTCCGAGGAGGGGAGGAAAGCAAAGTCGCTTTGTCTCGTGATCTTCTCCTGCTCGATGACTGTGCATTGAGGCAGAAGACCGAGACCGGGAATCGCCGGGATATTTCCCTCGATACTTTCCGGATCTTCCAAGCGGACTCCCATCATTTGATAGCCACCGCAAATACCGATCACCTTTTTACCCGCTTTATGCGCCCGGATAATCGCCATCGCTATCCCATTGGCCCGCAGGCTTTGTAAGTCCGATAACGTATTCTTTGAGCCGGGGAGCAGGATGATGTCGGCTTTCTCTATCTCATCGATATTGTTGGTATAATAAGGATTGAAACGGGGGTCCATCTCCAATACATCAAAATCCGTGAAATTAGACATTCGTTTCAGCAGGATGATAGCTACATTGATTTTCCCGTCTTTATAAGTGTTATTTTTCATATCCAACGCTACGGAATCCTCTTCCTCTATCTTGATATCCCGAAACCATGGAATTACGCCGACCACGGGAATCCCAGTCAATTCCTTTAATAGGCTCCGTCCTTCTTCGAATAAAGAGGCGTCTCCACGGAACTTATTGATGATAACCCCTTTCATTAACACTCGTTCCTCCGGTCGTAATAAAGCGATCGTTCCATATACAGAGCCGAATACGCCCCCACGGTCTATATCCGCAACTAAATAGGTAGAGGCTCCGGCAGCGATCGCCATACGCATATTGGTGATATCCCGGTCTCGCAGGTTTAGTTCGGAGATGCTTCCGGCTCCTTCCAATACGATCGGGTTATAGCGAGCTTCCAGACGCTTGAAGGCTTCGATGGCTTCCTTAAATAGCTCCTCCTTCTGGTTTTGTATCCCGAAATAATCCTTGGCGGACATATTGCCGACTGGCTTTCCGTTTAATACGACTTGCGAGCTTTTATCATTTGTCGGCTTTAGTAATATCGGGTTCATATCCGTATGCGGGGAAATACCGCAGGCCTCCGCTTGTACGACTTGCGCCCGGCCCATCTCGCCGCCTTCCGGGGTAGAGTAGGAATTGAGGGACATATTTTGTGCCTTGAACGGTGCCGGTTGATAACCATCTTGCTTGAAAATACGGCAAAACGCCGCATTGATAACGCTTTTACCCGCATCAGAGCAGGTTCCGACAAACATAATCGGTCGTAGGTGTTGCTTCATCTGTATAGATTTTATTTACACAGTGTACAAAGGTAGTATTTTTGGCCTTTTTATT